>NZ_JAALEA010000384.1 GCF_014145145.1 Dietzia cercidiphylli | reverse complement strand
GGGACGGATGCACCCGCCACCGGCAGGCCCCAGACCGACCGCACACCACCGCCGCACGCCGCTGAGACAGGGCGCCCAGATCACGCGGGGACCACGGGGCCGCCCCCGCACGCCTCGGCACACCCGCGCAGCGACGGGGCGCTCCGGGACTCCTCGCGGTCCTACGCCCGTTCCTCGCCGGAGTGACCCCGCGGCTGGGAAGGGCGCCCTCGGTCCGATGGTGGTACTCGGCGCGCCTGCGCATCACGCTGGGAATCACCCTCACCTCTGCCGCCGTGTTCGCCGCCATGGTGCTGTTCACGCTGCAGGTGCTCCATCTCACCGCCGAACGGACGACCGACGCCCGTCTCAACCGCGAGGCCGCGGACTTCTCGACGTTCATGGACGCGGGGATCCTGCCGTCGGCCGAGTCGGAGAACCCCACCACCGAGCAGCTGATCCGCGCGTATCTGGCGCAGCAGTACCCGTCGGCCGAGCTGCTCCTCGTGGGGACCGCCACCACCTCGGGGACGCAGTTCACGCTCTCGAGGTTCAGCTCGGACGACGACACCCTGTTCCCCCCGGCCATGCGGTCCCAGATCCAACGGATCGGGCTGGTGTCGGATGAGGGGTCCGGTATCATCGACGGCACCGTGCGGTGGCGGAAGGCCGAGGTCGACGGCCCGGCCGGGCCGACCAACATCGTGGTCGCGATCAGTGACGCACCCACCCGCGAGGACACCGGTCGCGTCGCCGACCTCCTGCTGAGCACCGGCGCCGGCGGCATCGTCCTCAGCGCGCTCGTCGCCTGGCTCCTGGCCGGCCGGATGATCGTCCCCGTCCGAAGGATCCGTGAGGCCGCGGAGACGATCTCGGCCGCGGACCTGTCACGACGGGTCCCCGTCGACGGACCGGACGAGATCGTCTCCCTGGCCGACACGGTCAACGCGATGCTCGAGCGCGTGGAGGAGGCCTATCGGACGCAGCGGGAGTTCCTCGACGACGCCGGCCACGAGCTCCGCACGCCCCTGACCGTGGTCCAGGGGAACCTGGATCTCATGCCGGAGGATCCGCAGGAGCGGGCCGAGACCACCCGGATCATGCAGGACGAGCTGTCCCGGATGACCCGCATCGTCGAGGACCTGCTCACCCTGGCGCGCTCCGACCGCCCCGACTTCCTCCAGACCGCCCCCACCGACGTCGCGGAACTGGTTCTGGACGTCGAGGCGAAGATCGACGTGATCGCCGACCGCGAGTGGTCGGTGCTGCCGTACGCCGAGGACGTCGCCCTGCTGGACCAGCACCGGATCACCCAGGCGCTCATCCAGTTCTGCTCCAATGCCGTGCGGTTCACCGGACCGGGGGACCTGATCGAGATCGGCTGCCGGGTGATCGCCCCGGGGGACCCGACGGTCACCGACGATCTGGCGGTCGGCCCACTGCCCGACCCGCCGCATCGCGAGAACTACCGACGCCGGTTGCTGTGGTGGGTGCGCGACAGCGGCCCGGGGATCCCGCCCGGCGAGGAGGAGACCATCTTCGAGCGGTTCCACACCGCCCGCGGTCAGCTCCGCGACGGTCGCGGGGGAACCGGGCTGGGCCTGGCGATCGTCGCGACGATCGCCCGGGCCCACGGGGGCCGCGCGTTCGCGTTCAACGCCAAGGGCGGGGGCGCCGCGTTCTGCATCGCCGTCCCCTACGTCCCCGCGAGCTTCGATTCCGACGCCGGGGACGAGGTGGACACCGACCTCGACGAGGCCGCCCCCACGGTCGGTCGGGGGCCCGAGCGTCGCCGCCGATCCGGCAGGGGGCGGTACGAGCGGAACCGGCGATCCGGCGCACCCGGGGACACGACCTGATGACACGCTCGAATCACGTGCTCCGCGTGGAATACTCCATTGTCTTAGAAGGAGGGTTGCATGACGAATGTGCTCGTCGTGGAGGATGACGACCTCATCCGCTCGGTACTGGTCAAGGCACTCGGCGGCGCCGAGTACACCGCACTCGAGGCGGTGGACGGGGACAGCGCGCGGTCCATCCTGTCGACCATCTCCGACATCGATCTGATGTTGCTGGACATCGGCCTGCCGGACATCGACGGCCTGACGCTGCTCCGCGAGGCGCGCGACCGCGGGTTCGCGGCTCCCGTCATCATCCTCACGGCCCGCGACAGCGTCGCGAACACCGTCGAGGGACTGGACTCCGGGGCCAACGACTACATGGTCAAGCCCTTCCGTGTCCCGGAGCTGCTGGCCCGCATCCGGCTCCGCCTGCGCGAGCACGAGGCGTCGGAGGACCCCGGCATCCTCGAGCACGCCGGCATGCGCCTGGACATCCGCACCCGCCGGGTCGAGGTCGACGGCCGGATCCAGGAACTCACGAACCGCGAGTACTCGCTGCTGGAGATGTTGCTGCGCAACAAGGGCGAGACCATCAGCCGTGAGCAGTTGCTCGAGAGCGTGTGGGGTATGGACTTCGACCCCGGTTCGAACATCGTCAACGTCTACATCCGGTCGTTGCGCCGCAAGATCGGTGAGAACAAGGTCCACACCGTCCGGGGCGTCGGCTACCGCGTGGAGTGACCGCTCCACCCCGACCGGACCACTGCGGCGCCGGACCCGTGATCGGGTCCGGCGCCGCTGTCGTGCCGGGTGGTGGGGGCCGCCCGGCCGGGCGATCCCCACCACGCTCAGACGGGGCTCACCCCGCGGGCGCTTCCCATCCGAACGGCATGAGCACGCTCTGCAGCTCGCAGTAGGCGTCCAGCCCCTCGGGTCCGTTCTCGCGGCCGAGGCCGGAGTTCTTGAAGCCGCCGAACGGCGCGCTCGGGTCGAAGGCGTACCAGTTGATGCCCATGGTGCCGGTGCGCACCCGCTGCGCCACGGCGAGCGCGGCGTCCGGGTCGGCCGAGTACACGGCTCCGGCCAGACCGAACTCGGAGTCGTTGGCGATCCGCACGGCCTCGTCGACGGTGTCGTACGCGATGACCTGGAGCACGGGCCCGAAGATCTCCTCCTGGGCGATGGTCATGGAGTTGTCGACGTCGGTGAACACGGTCGGCTGGACGAAGGCACCCTCGGCGACGCCGGCGGGCAGTCCCTCGACCTTCCCGCCGCCGTAGGCGATGATCGCGCCCTCCTCGACACCCTTGCGGATGTACCCCTCGACGCTGTCCTTCTGCTTGTGGTTGGCCAGCGGGCCGAACGCGGTGCCCTCGGCGGACGGGTCGCCGACCGGCATGGCCTTGACGTTCTCGACCAGGGCCTCCACGACCTCGTCGTAGCGCGACCGCGGGGCGAGGATGCGGTTCTGGGACACGCACGCCTGGCCGGAGTTCATCAGGGCGGAGAACACCATGGTCCCGGCGTTGGCGGCGATGTCGGCGTCCTCGAGGATGATCGCCGCGCTCTTGCCGCCGAGCTCGAGCGAGCAGCGGGTGAGGTTCTGCGCGGCGATCCCGGCGATGTGCTTGCCGACCCCCGTGGAACCGGTGAACGAGATCTTGTCGACCTCCGGGTGCGAGACCAGGTGGTCGCCCACCGAGCTCGGGCCGGTCACCACGGACAGCACACCCTCGGGCAGTCCGGCCTCGCGGAACAGGTCCGCCAGCCACAGCGCGGACAGCGGGGTCGCGGACGACGGCTTGAGGACCACCGAGCTGCCCGAGAGCAGGGCCGGGCCGAGCTTGGCGGAGTTGAGGTAGAGCGGGACGTTCCACGCGGTGACGGCGGCCACCACACCGACGGGCTGACGGGTCACCACGGACGCCCCGTAGTCGCCGTGCCGGACCTCGGACCACGGGAAGTCCGCGGCCAGCTTCGCGTAGTACCGCAGCACGCCGAGCGTGGGTGTCACCTGGATCATCGCGGCGGTCCCGGGAGGGGTGCCCATCTCGTCGGAGAGGATCTGGCAGACCTCGCCCTGGCGTTCCTCGAGCATGTCGGCGACCCGGCCGATCAGCGCGCCGCGCTCGGCGGGCGGGGTGAGCCGCCACACGCCCGACTCGAAGGAGTCCCGGGCCTGGCTGACCATCTCGTCGACGTCCTCCGTGGTGGTCTCGGCCACGCGCCCGACGACGGCGTTCGTGGCCGGGGAGGTCACCTCGAGAACCCCGGTGGAGAGGGGGTCTGTCCAGCGAGTGCCGGAGAAGAGCTTGTCATGGACGACGACCACGGGGACCTCCGAGAGGTAGAAAACAAGAACGTGTTCCACGATCGTAGACGAGTGTCCGACTCCCCGGGCGGCCCTCGCCCACGCCGCCCGCCGCACGCCGCCCGGTGCCCGGCGCACGCCG
>NZ_JAALEA010000383.1 GCF_014145145.1 Dietzia cercidiphylli | reverse complement strand
TCCTCGTCGCCGGCCACCACGAGGGTGGGGCAGGTGATCCGGCCGAGGTCGGCGCGGCCGTCCCAGACCGACAGGGCATCGCACGCGGCGGCGTACCCCTCGGCGCTGGTCGCCAGGATCATCCTTCGGAGACCGGCCACCAGGGAGGGATCCTCCTCGGCGCGTCCGGGGGTGATCCACCGCGCCACCACCGCGTCGGCGACGGCCGCGGTGCCACCCTCGCGGACCGCGGCCGCGCGGTCCGCCCATCCGGAGGGCTCGCCGAACCTCGCAGCCGTGCACAGCAGGGCAGCGGACCGGACCCTGGTGGGCTCGTGGACCGCGAGCCACTGGGCCACGGCGCCGCCCAGGGAGAGCCCGACCACGTGGACGTGACCCACGCCGAGGGTGTCGAGCAGGGCGAGGACGTCGCCGGAGAGGTCGGCGATCGTGCACGGCCCCGGAATGACGTCTGAGTTCCCGTGCCCTCGGTGGTCGACGGCGATCACCATGTGGTCGCGGGCCAGATCGCGCACCTGGGCGTCCCACATCGACCGGTCCGAACCGAGGGATCCGAGCAGTACTACGGCAGGGGCATCCGCTGAGGGCGGGCCGCTGACCTGGTGAGACAGGGTGGCGGGCATGGGATGGGTCCTTTCCTGGGGAGCGGCGGGTCAGTTCTGGCGCGGGTGACGTGAACCACGATACGCCGAAAGTGTACGTAGCGCGAACAGTTGTGCAACAGGCGAACAGGTCCTACGATGTGTGACATGACCAACAAGATCTTCTCGTCGGCCGCCGCCGCGGTCGCGGACATCCCGGACGGCGCCTCCCTCGCCGTGGGGGGTTTCGGTCTGGTCGGCATCCCCGCCGTCCTGATCGACGCACTCCTGGAACAGGGCGCCACCGATCTGCAGACCGTGAGCAACAACTGCGGCACGGACGGCTTCGGCCTCGGCACTCTCCTGGAGGCCCGCCGCATCACCCGCACCACGGCCTCCTACGTGGGGGCCAACAAGGAGTTCGCCAGGCAGTACCTGAGCGGGGAGCTCGAGGTGGAGCTGACGCCGCAGGGCACGCTCGCCGAGCGGATGCGATCCGGTGGGGCGGGCATCCCGGCCTTCTACACGCCGGCGGGCGTCGGGACGGTGGTCGCCGAGGGCGGACTGCCGCTGCGCTATGACGGCGACGGGGGAGTCGCCGTGGCCTCCGAGCCCAAGGAGGTCCGAGAGTTCGACGGGACCCCGTACGTCCTGGAGCGCGCGATCGTCACGGATTTCGCGCTCGTCCACGCCCATCGGGCGGACACGGCGGGCAACCTGCAGTTCCGCGGCACCGCCCGGAACTTCA
>NZ_JAALEA010000382.1 GCF_014145145.1 Dietzia cercidiphylli | reverse complement strand
TCGGCATCACCGTGGTGACGCAGCGCGTCCCACGACGGACCCTCGGGCAGGTGTCCGGGCGCGGAACCGGGGGCGGCGCTCATGACCGGCAGCCTAGGCGGGGCCCACGGGGGCGGCGGCGACGGGTGGCGGCGCATGCCGGCCGGGGTCTGAGAGGATGACGGCATGCCCGACCGCCCGATCCTCCTCGTCGACCTCGACGGCACCATCACCGACTCACTGGACGGCATCGCCAGGTCGCTCCACCACGCGCTGGACACCGTCGGTGCCCGGTGGGACGACTCACGTGACATCCGCTCCATCGCGGGCCCACCCATGCCGGACACCCTCGCCTCGCTGGGGCTCGGGGGCGCCGATCTGCAGCGGGCGATGAGCGCCTACCGCGAGCGCTACACCGACGTGGGGTGGCTCGAGAACGCGGTCTACGAGGGAATGGACGGCCTGCTGACGAGCCTGGCCGGTCACGGTTTCCGGATGGCCGTGGCGACGAGCAAGGACCAGCAGGCCGCGCGACGGATCCTGGAGCACTTCCGGCTCGACGACCCGTTCGAGTTCATCGGCGGCGCGGACCTGCGGGTCGGGCGGGCGGCCAAGGCCGATGTGATCGCGCACTCACTCTCCGCACTCGGCGTCGATCCGGTTCCGGTGGCCGAGGGGGGCACGGGCCACGTCCTCATGATCGGCGACCGCGAGCACGACGTGGAGGGTGCCGCCCGCTACGGGATCCCCACGGCGATCGTGCGCTGGGGTTACGGCAGCCCCGGCGAGTGGGACGGCGCCCGCTGGTCCCCGGCGGACACCGCCGAGCTGGAGCGGATCATCCATGAGTGGTGACCCGCGCGTGCACGTCGTCTTTGTCTGTACCGGCAACATCTGCCGCTCCCCCATGGCCGAGGTCATGGCACGGCATGCGTTCTCGGGCGCCGGGTTCGGCGACAGGGTCACCGTCTCGAGCGTGGGTACCGGTGGGTGGCACGTCGGGGACGGCATGGATCCCCGGGCCGCGGCCGAACTCGAGTCCCACGGGTACGACAGCACGCACGTGGCCGCACAACTGTCCGCCGCCGATCACCGGGCCGACCTGGTGGTGGCGCTCGACCGCGGCCACCGCGACCACCTCCTCGGCGCCGGAGTCGACGGGCACCGTGTCCGCCTCCTGAGGGGGTTCGATCCCGCGGCGGACGGTGAGGACGTGGCCGATCCCTACTACGGCCACCACGACGGCTTCACCCGGACCCGTCTCCAGATCGCTGCGGCGCTCCCCGGGTTGGTGGCCGAGGTGCATGCCCTCCTGACGTAGCCCGTCGGGGTCCAACGGATACCCTGGGGACATGCGGAGTCTGCGGCGCTTTCTGAGTCCCGGCTGGCTGATCGGCCTGCTCGCCGTGTCGCTGTTCGCCTGGGCGTGCTTCGCCCTCCTGGCCCCGTGGCAGCTGGGCAAGAGCGAGGACCTGGACGCCCGCAACACCCGCCTCGCCGAGTCGATAGAGGCCGCGCCGGCCCCGTTCGGGCAGGTGGTGGACGCCCCCGAGGCGTTCGTCGACCGCGAATGGCGGCTGGTGACACTGGACGGCCGGTGGCTACCCGACGCCGAGGCACTGCTGCGGCTCCGCGCGGTCGACGGCGAGCCGGTCTACCAGGTGTTGACGGTGTTCGATCCGGTCGATGGGCCGGAGATCCTGGTCAACAGGGGTGTCGTCCCCGTCGGCGAGAACAACACGGTCCCCGACTACGCCGCCGCGCCCGCGGGGCCCGTCGAGATCACCGCTCGGCTCCGCGCGGCGGAGAGCGGTCAGGCGGAGCCGGTCCTCGTGGACGGGCTGCCGGCCGTGAGGGTCCTGGACCCCTCCGTGCTGGGCGGGGCACTCGGCCACCCGCTCGTCCCCGCCGGATACCTCCAGCTCTCCGGTGACCAGCCCGGATCGCTCACCCCGGTGCCCATCCCCGGGATAGAGAACGGCCCGTACCTCTCCTACGGCCTGCAGTGGCTCGCCTTCGGCGTCCTGGCGCCGCTCGCCCTGGCCTACTTCGCGTGGGCCGAGATCCGGGCGCGACGCCGCGACGCCGAGGCGGACGAGAACCCGGCGCCGCCGG
>NZ_JAALEA010000381.1 GCF_014145145.1 Dietzia cercidiphylli | reverse complement strand
CGGGCGGGACGAAGTCGCGGGCCGCCCGGATCCCGTCCAGCACCGCACGCCCGTTGGCGCGCCCCGCGGCGTATGCGGCCCTGGGGCCCTGGAAGTCCGTGATCACGAGTCCGTAGCCACGGTCGGCGAGGATCTGCAGGAAGGGCGGCAGTTCCAGGTTGAACTCGTGGGGCAGGACGTGCGAGGGCATGCACGTCAGCCCCAGCGAGTCGATCGTGACGTTGAACGAGACCAGCGGTCGCGGATCCGGCCCGGGCCACGGCGTGGCCGGTTCGATGATCGTGGACACGATCTGCTGCGGGCGGTCGTGGGAGTCGGAGCTCTGGACCAGGACCTGCCACCCGCGGCCGAAGTTGCGCACATTGTGCGGAGGGATCGTCACCGGCCGTGTGGCCAGGACCGTGCCGGGCGCGGTGCGGGGGTCCACCTCGGGCGGGGAGGAGTACCAGGGGTCCGGGGAGGGGCTCGGCAGGTACCGCTCCGGGGTCCGCTCGTGGGGTGGGGCCGGACGGAACGCGGCCAGGGGATCGGGCGGGTCGGCCGAGAGCGCGCTCGGCGGTCGATCCACCGGCCCGGGCTGGGCGACGGCGGGGGAACCCGCGACCACACACGCCGCCGCGAGAACCACGGTGGCGATCACGGTTCCGGGACGAGAGGGGTGTCGCGAGAACATGCGCGTACCGTAGCGCGGACGATCCCGGTGGCCCCGGAGATCGGTACGTCGGGTGTGCGACGAAATGCCCGACCCGCGACGTACGCTCCTCGAGTGGGCTCCACGATGATCGAGATCGGCCCCGCCCTCGCGGTGGCCGTCGTGCTGTTCGTCCTCATCGGGGCCGTGGTCGCCTGGTTGGGGCGGACGGGGTTGGAGCGCGAGGTCCCGTGGGCCTCGATCCGCGCCGCGCTACAGCTCATCGTCCTCGCCCTCGTCATCGGCTACGTAGCCGACCGTGTGTGGCTGGTCGGTGTGTTCGTGCTCGTGATGGCGACGACGGCATCGTGGGCGGCGGCGAGACGACTGGCCCAGCGCAGCGCTCCGCGGACGGTCACACCCCGGGCCACGGTGCGCGACGCGCTGTGGTGCGCACTCCCCGTCGCGGTGCCTCCCGTCGTGGTGGTGGGTGGCCTGCTCGCCGCGGGGGTGGTGCACCCGAACGGTCTGTCGATCATCCCCGTGGTGGGCATCTACATGGGCAACGCGATGGCGATCGTCGGGTTGGCGGGGCGGCGTGCCCACGATGAGCTGGACGCGCGCCACGGTGAGGTGGAAGCCGCGCTGTCGCTCGGGTTCACCGACTACCCGGCGAGGATGATGGTGTGCCGTGAGGCCGCCGCGACCGCACTCTCCCCGTCATTGGACCAGACGCGGACGATCGGCCTGGTGACCATCCCGGGGGCCTTTGTGGGCATGGTCCTCGGCGGCGCCGAGCCGTGGCAGGCCGGCGTCATGCAACTGTTCGTCTCGACCGGGATCCTCGCCTGCGGCGCGATCGCACTGGTCGTGACCACCGCGCTGGTGGCCTCGGACCGGTTGTAGGGCCGAGGGACGCCTCGCGCGCGACATCCATGCCCGGCCGGTGGGCCTCGGTGGACGCCGCGCGCGAGAGCGGCGTATCGGCCTCGCCTCAGGCGGAGCCGCGCGTGGTCGGCGTCGAGAGGACCACGCGACCGGTGGGTGTGCACGACGGCGCCGCCGGGCGACGGTTGGGCGTGCGCAGGGGGGAGGACGTCGGGATCGCCCGCCCGGTCGGCGTGTAGGAGAACACGGTCGGCGCGGTGTTGAGGGTCGGGTTGCGGTACTGGGACACGGGGTTCCTCCTGGTCGTCGGGAGAAGGATCGACGACGGGCCGCCACGGGCGGTGCCGACGGGTCCTTCCGGCGATGCGGTGCGGAGGCGACGACGGCTCACCCGGGGGAGTGGCGCGGACCTGGTGGTGTGGACGCCGTGAGGAGATGGGGTGGCCGGAACTGATCGCTCCTGCGGAATCGAACGCTTTCGGCGGAGGTGCCGCCCGTCTGTTCGACCAGAGGCGCGCTGGTGGGCGCGCGATGGAACGACAATGGCACGTCCGGCAGACGAGCACAAGTCGTCGTGCCGGTGTTCGTGCGGGGCGGCCGGGACCTACGCTGTCCTGGTGAGTACACCTACCGGCGGCGCGGACTTCCCGGACGATTCCGTCCTCGACTCCCTGCGCGGGGCCGTCGATCCTCTCGAAGCCCGACACGAATCCGATCCGGCGCGACCTACCGACCTGAAGACGCAGGTCACCAGGTTCTTCGTGACCGGTGTCCTGTCCGCGGTCGTCGACTACGGCCTGCTGCAGTTGTTGATGCTGTTCGGTCTGGGCTACGGACCGGCCAAGGCGCTGTCCTTCGTGGCGGGCACCCTCACGGCGTACTCGCTCAACCGCCGGTGGACGTTCCAGGCCGAGCCCTCCCGCGCCCGCTTCGTCGCCACGATGGGCCTGTACGCGCTGATGTTCGGCGTGCAGTGGGGCCTGTTCATGCTGCTGGTGCCGTGGTTCCACGGCCTGGGCTGGAGCACCTTCTGGGCCACGACGATCGGCTACGTCATCGCGCAGGGCGTGGCCACGGTCACCAACTTCATCGTCCAGCGGACCGTGATCTTCCGGGTGCGCTGACCGCCCTCCCGGGTTACCGCCCGGCCGGGGTTAGCCTGGACGGCGCGTCCGGGCCACCAGCCGCCCGGGAGTGAGACGACCTCCGCACCGATTCCCCAGGAGCACCCGCCACATGGACGCCACCACCGTGACAGCCGCAGGTGCCGACGCCGGTTCCGCCCCCGACGAGCGCGACCTGCTGTTGCAGCGCACCCTGTTCTCGGGCCCGCGAAAATGGGTCAACGACGACCTGTACTCGCGGATCGTGCGGGGGGTCGTGCGCCGCACGCGCGCCGAGGTGCACCTGGACGCCGGGGCCGTCGTCGACACCAACACCTACTTCGGCCGGTTCGAGGCCTCCTACTGGCAGCGCTGGACCACGGTCACCAGCCTCACCGTGCGGGTCGCGGTGGAGTCCGAGGGGCGACTCGACGTCCTGGTCCGCGCGTCCGACATCGGGTCCCACGTGCGCACCGTGGACGTGTTCCACCACCACGGGGACGGCATGGCGGTGTTGCACGTACCGGTGGACACCTTCGTCGACGGCGGCGCGATGTGGCTGGAGTTCCACGCCGTGGACGCGGCGGCGACCGTGTCCGAGGTGACGTGGAGTGTGACGACGACGAGCCCGGCCCGCCGCGCGGCGGTGGCCATCTGCACCTTCAACAGGGCGGACGACTGCGCCGCGACCGTCGACTCGCTGGCCTCGGACCCGTTGGTGGCCGAACTCATCGACGACCTCTACGTGACGGATCAGGGCACCGACCTGGTCGAGACGCGGGAGGCGTTCCGGCGCGCGGCCGGGGAGTTCGGCGAGCGGCTGCACTACCTGCGCCAGCCCAATCTCGGCGGCGCCGGCGGGTTCAGCCGCGGGATGTTCGAGGCCACCGCCCCCGGGTCCACCGGGCCGGTGGACGTGCTGCTCATGGACGACGACGTGAGGGTCGAGCCCGAGACGGTGTTGCGGCTGTTCGCCTTCGCGGCCGTCACCCGCGAGCCGATGCTCGTCGGCGCGCAGATGCTGTACCTGTTCAACCCGGACTACCTGCTGGTCTCGGCCGAGCGCACGCAGCTCGACCAGCTCGAGGGCGGCCTGGACGCGGACGAGTTCGCCCTGCGCGACCAGTCCGTGGTCGAGAACCGGCAGGAGCGGCGGGTGGACGCCGAGTACAACGCGTGGTGGTCCTGCCTGGTGCCCGGGGAGGCAGTGGAGAGGGTGGGGCTGCCCCTGCCGTACTTCTTCCAGTGGGACGACATCGAGTACGGGTTGCGGTGCCGACAGGCCGGGATGCCCACCTGCACCCTCCAGGGGGCGGCCGTGTGGCACGCCGACTTCTACTGGAAGGACGGCGACGACTTCGGTCAGTTCTTCTCGATGCGGAACTCGCTGACCACCGCCGCCCTCCGCCAGGGGATCGACCCGCGCGCGATGGCCAGGGTCCTGGGCCGGAGCGTCCTGCGGGCGCTCGTGGCCATGCAGTATGGCCTCGCCGCCACCCGCATGCGCGGAATCGAGGCGTTCCTCGACGGCCCCGACGGTGCCCACGGCGTCGGCGACGGCGGGCAGGCCGCCCTGGCCGCGATCCGCGCCGAACGCGCGGGATACCCCGAGACGGCCAAGCTCGCCGTCGACGCCCTACCCGCGGGGATCAGGGTGGAGCGCAAGGTGGGGATCCCCCGAGAGGACCGCGAGGACCAGGTGCTGGTCAAACGGCTGCTCGTCCAGAAGCTCGGACGGCAGCGCGGCGGCGTCGTGGCCGTCCCCTACGAGGACGCGGCCTGGTGGCACGTCTCGCTCTTCGACGAGGTCTACGTGACCGACGCCTCCCAGACCGGGGTGCACCACCGCAAGGTCGACCCGCAGCGGGTCACGGAACTGCAGAAGCGCCTGGCCGCCCTGCTCGCGCGGTTCATCCGCGAGGCCCCCGCGGCCCAGGAACGGTGGCGCGAGGCGCAGGCCCGCCTCACCACGCGGGAGAACTGGGCGCGGCTGTACGGGGTGTAGGGGAGTTCCCCTTCGCCTGGTGTCCGGTTCCGGCCGGGTGGCCCGGCTACAGTCCGGAGAGATCCCGGTGGACGACGTAGTTCCGGTGGTCGGTCGTGCCGAGCAGGTACTCGGCCTCGAGGCCGTAGGCGCCCCACCGTGATCGCGAGGTCCACTCGATGGCGTGCTCGTGGGCGATCCGGTGGAAGTTGACCATGTAGCCGCCCTCGAACAACGTCAACAGTGTGTACCCGCCGGGGTAGGCCTTGGTGGCACCAGTCTCGACGAAGTCGACGCCCGGCGCCCGGTCCGGCGCGGTCCGGCGTGCACGGTGAGTGTGCCCGGCGCCCATGAGAAAGACCCCCGGTGCGTGGGCGAGGTGGGTCTGCAGCGTGATCGAGTCCGACTGGTTGAGGACGAACCCGCGCTGGCCGACGTTCGTCCTGGCCGCTTCTTCCGTCACGGGGTGATGCGCGAACAGGATGGTCGGCCGGTCCGGGTCAGCCTGGAGTGTGGAGGCGATCTGATCCATCTGCCCGGGCAGGATCTCGCCTCCCGACGCGTCGAGCATGCAGCTGTCGACGCCGAGGATCCGCAGGTTCCCGACATCGGTCGTCCACAGTTCCTGACGCGGGACGAACTCGGCGCCCCACACGTCCCGGTGATCGGCCGTCCCGTCGAGCACCGGGACGCTCTCGTAGCCGGCGCCCGGGTCCTGTGCAGGACGGTGGGGCCGGTCGTGATTGCCGCGCGTCACGTTCCAGTCGACGCCGAAACGGCCGTAGCCGTCCATGATCCGGCGGAAAGTCTGCACTTCAGCGGGGCGTGCCTCGTCAGTGCAGTCTCCGTTGACGATGAGGGTGTCGGGACGTCGCGCGCGCAGTTCGGTCAGTGCTCCGACGAGCATGACCTCCGCGTACGGAGGCAGACTCTGCCGCTGCGTGATCGGCGTCGGCATGTCGTTGACGATGATGCCGTGGCGCGTCTCGCCGACATGGGTGTCGTTGAGAATCGCGATCGTGGAGATGCGGCGGCCCGACGGCGGCGTGAGAGTGGTGACCCTCCCGGTTCGCTCCGGCGACCACGCCTGGTTGGTGCCGACGAGAGACGCCTGCGCCCGGACACCGTGAGAGCGGCATTCGAACGCGTACTCGCGGCCGGGTTCGAGGCCGGTGATCGTGACGAGATGGACGCCGCGCGGAGCGGCGTCGTAGTGCACCACGCGTAGAGGGCCACGGGCATCGGCTGGGCCGAGCAGGACCTCGGAGTCGGCGGGCACGGTCTGCTGTTCGGGTCCGTACGGCAGCCGGGGGCCGTGGAGAGTCGCCCAGGAGAAGGTGACCGACGTGTCGGTCACCGTCACTACCTCGAGATCCGTCGCGACCATTCCGCCGTGCAACCCCGAGGGGACACCGGAGGTGGATCCCGGGCTGGAGCCCCAGTAGCCGAGCACGTTCGCTGCCGCCCCTGGTGCCCCAGGTGGCTGCGCGCCGGCCGCGCCACCACCGAGGAGCATGGACCCGGTCGCCCCGAGGCCGACGGCGAGGGCTTGACGGCGGGTCATCGGAGACCGGGGGTCCATGAGGCTCGAGCCTATCGGCACAAGAATCCTTATTCGCGTCATCGGAGTGACGTGGTTCCACGCGGACCCGGGTTCCTCTGGACCGCCGCCGGACTCGTCGACCGCCTCAGCCTGCCCATGTACGGATGTCATCCACAGGCCCCGTCGGTCCACAGGCACGCCCACCAGGGCACCTCCACAGCCCGGGGCCGACGGTGGCGTGCAGCACTGTGTCCGGTATGGACACTCTCACTTCCTTCCCGACTTCCCCGGCCGGTGGCGGGCCCGCCCCGCAGGGCCCGGAAGGGCTGCCACCGGGGCCGTTGACGACCGCCGAACTCGCCGCGGCCGTTCCCGATCCACGGGACCGCGGTCGCTACGTTCGGATCTGGCACGGGATCTACCGCCGGGATGACCAGGTGGACGACCTCCGCCTGCGCAGCGAGGCGCTGGCCAGGAACTGGCCCGAGGGGGTCTTGCGTGGGCGCAGCGCTGCGCTGCTGTGGGGGGACGACTCGGCTCCGGCCGATGCGCCGCCCGAGATCTGGCTCCCGGCCACGCGTCGGTCCCGCGAGGGACGGGTGTACCGCTACGGCGCGTTGCCACCGGCCTCCGTCACCGAACTGGGCGGGATCCGGGTCACCACGCCGCTGCGCACCTGCCGGGACCTGGCCTGCGATCTGAAGCTCGAAGACGCGGTGGTGGCGGTGGAGAGGGTGTGTGCGGCAATCCCAGGACTGGCGGGGCTGCTCGCGGCGGCGGCCGGGCACCCGTCCGGCCGGGGGGCCCGCCGGTTCGC
>NZ_JAALEA010000380.1 GCF_014145145.1 Dietzia cercidiphylli | reverse complement strand
GGTCGTGAACGTCGAGAACCACGTCATCCGGGGGTCGGCGTCCACGAGGAAGGCCTTGACCGCGAGGGTCAGCGGCACTGCCAGGATCGCGCCCAGAGCACCGGCCACCGACGCCCAGAACACCAGCGAGAGGAACGTGACGGTGGGGGTCAGCCCCACGGCGTCGCCGGTGAACTTGGGCTGGATGAAGCTCTGGATCACCAGGTTGACCACGCTGTAGATCACCACCACCCAGATGGCGTCGACCGGTCCCCCGGTCAGGAGCGCGAACAGCGCGGGCGGCACGAGGCCCAGGACGAAGCCGATGTTGGGGATGTAGTTGGTGACGAAGGCCAGGACGCCCCAGACCAGGGCCAGCGGCACACCGATGATCATCAGTGCGATCACGTCGATGACCGCCACGATGAGACCGAAGATCGTCGAGACGATCCAGTACGACTTCACACCGTCGGTGAACGAGCTGAGGGCGTCCGCCAGCCGGGGCCGCTGGCGCGCGATCACCGCCCGACGGCGGGTGATCCCCGGTACGTCGAACACCAGGAAGGTCAGTGCGATCACCAGGACGGTGAGCTGCCCGCCCGCCGAGGACAGCTGCCCCGCCACGTTCTGGACGGTGCCGATCACGGTGCCGGGGTCGACTCCCGCCAGGCTCGAGGAGACCTGGTCCTCGCTCACCCCGAACCGTCCGAGGAACTCGATGGTCTGCTCGTACAGTTCGACGAACTTGTCCTGGTAGCGCGGGATCTCCTCGGCGGCGATCCACAGCGCCCACACGAGCATCCCCACCAGCGCGGCCAGCAGGAGGTAGAGCACCAGCAGGACGATGATCATCCCGCCCCACCTCGGCAGGCCGGCACGCTCGAGCAACCGCTGCAGCGGCTGGGCGGCGATCACCAGGTTCAGGGCGAGAAAGGCGGGCATGACCAGGTTCGCGTGCTGGGAGATCCCCCAGAGCACGACGAACGCGGCGGCCAGGGACACCACGGTGACGCCGGCGATCCCCCAGCCCTTGGGCTCCTCGTGCGGGGCGAGCACATCGGGTTCGCGCGCGCCGTCACCGGTGGTGGTCATGGCCCCTCCTCGACCCGCGCCCCGTGCGCTGGACGCCGATCAGAGTAGACTCTGTCAGCCCCCGGTCAACGCCGAACGAATGGCGTCCACGTGAACGTCGTCGAGGTCGGCGGGGTCCCAGGTGGGGTTGCGGTCCTTGTCGATCACCACGGCCCGGACGCCTTCGACGAAGTCCGGGCGGGCGGTGATCCATCCGCCCAGCGCCAACTCGGCCGCCAGGCACTCTCGCAGATCGCTCGCGGCCGCCCCTGCGCGGAGCAGCTCGATGGTCGCGATGACGGACGTGGGGCAGTGCGACCGCAGCATCTCGAGGGTCGAGGTGGCCCACTCGTCCTGCGCACCGGACTCCAGGGCCGCGACCATCTCCTGCACGGTCGCACGGGAGAAGACGTCCTCGATCCGGTCGATGTGCTTCTCGACCGCGGACTCCCCCGCCGCCGAGTGCTCGAGGCCGTGGCGCTCCAGGGCGGCGTCCAGGCCATCGGACCCGATGGCGGAGACGAAGGCGTCGCGGTCGGCGTCGTCGATCAGATGGGTGGCCAGACCCGTGTAGAGCGCGTCGGCGGAGTTCATCCGGACCCCGGTGGTGCCGAGGTAGATCCCCACCGCGAGACCCCGGGTCCCGCCGCCGCACAGGCGGGGCAGGAAGTGGCTGGCGCCGACGTCGGGGATGAACCCGATCGCCGTCTCCGGCATGGCCATCATGACCTTCTTGGTGACCACGCGGTGCGAGCCGTTGATGGAGATCCCGAGGCCGCCGCCCATCGCGACGCCGTGGATCACGGCGACGGTGGGCACCCGGTGCGTGTGGTACGCGAGGTCCATCGCGTACTCCTCGGAGAAGAACTCCCGGTTGGTCTGGTGCTCGCCGGCGGCCGCGGCGTCGCGCAGCGCGCGGATGTCGCCGCCCGCGCAGAACGCCTTCTCCGAGGTACTGGTGGTGACGACGGCCTCCACTCCCGAGTCCTGCGACGCGGCATCCAGGGCGGAGTGCAGGGCCCGGCACATGGGCAGGTCGAGGGAGTTCAGTGCCTTGGGGCGGTCCAGGACGATGTGCTGCATCCGGCCTTCTCGCCGGGTGGTGACGAATTCGCTCATGCCCCCAGTGTGGCAGGCCGGTCTGTGCCCGTCGCCGGGATACTAGGAATTCCTACCTAGGCCGCCCCCGCCGCCCCGCCCGGCGTCAGGTCGCCGATCGTGCCCCGCCTCCGGTCAGAGCAGCTCCGACGCCACGTCCGGGACGTACTTGAACTCCTCGCGCGGCGGGCGCTCGTAGCTCGCACCCTCGGGTCGTTCCGGGATCTCGAACGTCGGCGGCTCCAGCTTCTCCCACGGCACGGTGGAGAGCAGGTGCGAGATGACGTTGATGCGCGACCGCTTCTTGTCCTCCGACTCGACCGTGTACCAGGGCGCCTCGGGGATGTCGGTGTGGATGAACATCTCGTCCTTGGCACGGCTGTACGCCTCCCACCGGTTGATGGACTCCAGGTCCATCGGCGAGAGCTTCCACCGGCGCACGGGGTCGTCGTGCCGCGAGCGGAAGCGGCGCTCCTGCTCCTCGTCGGACACGGAGAACCAGTACTTGCGCAGCATGATCCCGTCCTCCACGAGCAGGCGTTCGAAGATCGGCGCCTGGTGCAGGAAGCGGCGGTACTCGTCCGTGGTGCAGAAGCCCATCACTCGTTCCACGCCGGCCCGGTTGTACCAGGAGCGGTCGAAGATCACGATCTCCCCGGCCGCGGGCAGGTGCTCGATGTAGCGCTGGAAGTACCACTGGGTCTTGTGCACCTCGGTCGGGGCGGGAAGCGCGACCACGCGGGCGAACCGCGGGTTGAGGTACTGGGTGATGCGCTTGATCGCCGACCCCTTGCCGGCGGCGTCGCGGCCCTCGAACACCACGACGAGCCGGTTCCCGGTCTCCTTGAGCCAGGCCTGCATCTCCACGAGCTCGGCCTGCAACCGCTCGAGCTCGGCCTCGTACGCCTTCTTGGGCAGTTTCTCCAGGCCGCTGGCGAGTTCCTTCTTCTTCGACCCGGTGTCGCCGCTCTTCGAGGACGTGCTCTTCCCGCTCGAGGTGGCCTTCTTGTCGTCCTTCTTGCCGCTCATGCCCGCGATCCTACGGCCCCGGGCGCACCCGGCCCGGCTCTTCGGATGCGGTCCGCAGCCGGCTCGCGCGATAATGGACGGCGTGAGGTCCCGTGACAGCATCCTCGACGCGACCCGAGCGGTGATCGGGGACGTGGGGTTCGACGGGGTCAATATCGCCGTCGTGGCCAAGCGGGCCGGGGTGAGTCGGCAGACGGTGTACTCGATCTTCGGTACCCGTGAGGAGTTGATCGGCGAGGCGGTCACCGAACGGTTGACCGCGCTGGTCGGTGCCTACGAGTCCGTGATGGACTCGGCCGACTCTCTGCTCGAGGTGCTGGTGGAGATCGTGATCGAGGCCCGGCGACGCATCCTCGGGGACCCGCTGCTGCGAGCCCTGACGCTGTCAGGCGAGGGCAACCCGATCCACCATCCGGGTGCTGTCGACAGATCCCTCGAGTACACAGCCCACCTGCTCGGTCCGGCGATCGAGCGATTCCCCGAGTTCGCCGACCGCATCGACTTCCTCGCCGACGTCGGCGTGCACATCGGCTGGTCGGTGATGGTGCTCGACGATCCCGACTCCCGCTCCGACGCCGACCTGCGGGCGTTCCTCACCGCCTGGCTCGCACCACTGCTGCAGCCGCCATCGTGAGCGCTCTGCTCGTCCTCTGGGACCTCGACCTCACGTTGCTCGACCCCGCCGGGTTCGGCTCGCGGATGATCGCCCCCGCGCTCGCCGAGATGGTCGGCGGCGAGCCCGTCATGGACGTCTCCTTTGCCGGGCGGACCGACCGCGCGATCTGCACCGACCTGCTCGGGCGGAACGGGATCGACCCCCGCGAGGACCTCGTCACCACGCTGCTCCACGCCGTCGCCGAGCGGTGCGAGGCGCACGGGCAGGACCTGCTCGACGCGGGAGGTGGGGCACTCCCGGGAGCTCACGAGGCGATAGCCGCCCTCGCCGCGGTAGACGGGCTGCACCAGGGGATCGTCACCGGCAACATGCGACGGACGGCGCTGCTCAAGCTCCGGGTGTGTGGGTTCGACGGGCTTCCCGATCCGCGGCTCGGGGCGTTCGGGGATCACCACGCCGACCGCGCCGACCTCGTCCGCGGTGCCCTCACCACCGCCCGCGCACGCGGACTCGAGGTGTCCGCTGAGCGCGCGGTGGTGATCGGTGACCACGTCCACGATGTCCGCGGCGCTCTCGACGTGGGGGCCCGCTGCGTCGCCGTCGCGACCGGTCGGGTCTCCGCTGACGAGTTGCGATCAGCTGGTGCCCACGCCGTCCTGCCGAGCCTCACCGATGCCGACGCCCTGCTCTCCGCCTGTCTCGCCCACACTCGCGCGCATCCCTCACCGGCCGATTGACGCTCCCAGCCCCTGCCTCACGCACACCCCTGCGCGCCCCGGCGCTCCCCCACCCCGCCGCGCCCCGCACACCCAGCGCGCCCCCACCCCAGCGCCTTCATCCCAGCGCGCCCCGCGCAACGGGTGTGGTCGTGGCCCTTGTGGCCACAACGCAGTTCTGTCGCAGTGGGCACGACCAAGATTCGGGTGATGTGGTCGCGCGTCGCGGTCATACCCGTGCGCGGCCGCGCTCGAGGGACGCACCGATCTGGCGGAGTACCGCCCGTGGATTCCGGAGCATCGAACCGGTCACGCGGACCACCTGCCAGCCCAGCTCCGAGAGTTCGGCGTTGACCCGCGCGTCGTACTCCCAGGTAGACCTGCCTCGATGGACGTCCCCGTCGTAGAACACCGCCACCTTCCCGACCTCGTACGCCAGATCCGCAGTGGCGACCTTCACCCCGTACTCGTTGTGGATCTCGACCTGCGGAGTCGGGTCGGGGAGGTCCGACCGGACGATCAGCAGCCGAAGCCTGGTCTCGGGCGGCGAATCAGCTCGCTGGTCACACCACCGGAGAAGGCTCCGCACCCTCTGCAGACCGTGCAGCCCTCGCAGGCCCCGTGCCAGTGCACTCACCTCGCTGACGGCGATCCGGGATCGATTGCACACGGCGTCGATCTTCGCGATCGCCGTATCGTCGTTGACCTCCCACCTCGCTACGTCGATGGCCGTCCGTGCAGCGGAGGTCACACGGAGTCCACCGATCGCTTCCACCTGTCCCGCCGGCAGAGCACGCCGGAGGCGACGCAGCCGCACACGGCCCGGAGCGGGTGCCGTTCCGACCGCGTAGATGTCGACTTCTCTCTCGACCGCAGCCGGCGCGTACCACCGCTCCCGGTGGATCAGTGCCGCCGCGAGACCGCCGATCACGGCTCCAGCGGGTGCCCATAGCGCTGCGCCGCGGACCACTACATCCGGTGTGGCGGGCGCTCCGGTGGCGAGGTACACGTCGGGGAACAGACGACGATGTCCTGACCTGAGCTGATGTCTGGACAGATGGCCTTCCACGACCACCGCACTACCGATGAACGGCTCAGCAGGATGAGGAATGGGCACCTCAGGATCATCGCCCGCGGTGACCGTTCACGCCCGCCCCCGGCGTCCCCTGTGGATGAGGACGACGAGCATCCACAACGAACCGCGCCGCTCGGTCTTGCCATCAGGTGTTCCGCCCACATTGTGGTCGTGTCCAGCGCGGCGAAACGCTCGATTCACCGCAGCAAAGACGACCAGGTTCGACGTCCACACCGCTCTCGCGCCGGCGGGTGGATCAGCCCTCGACCTGTTCGCCGAGCTCCATCCAGCGCTCCTCGAGCTGTTCCTTCTCCGCGCTCACGTCCTTGAGATCACGGTCGAGGGACGCGAGCTTCTCCGTGTCGAGCGCCTCCCCTGCGGCGGCGGTGAGGGCCTCGTGGAGGGTCGCCTGTCGTTGATCGAGTTTGAGCATCTGGCGCTCGATCTTGGACATCTCCTTGCGCAGCGCCCGCTCGTCACTCGAGCTGAGCCCGGACCCGCCGGAGCCGGCGGTCGCGGCGGATGCCGAACCACCGCCCGATCCACCGCCCGATCCGGCCCCGGGACCCGAGCCCGAGCCCGAACCCGAGCCAGCGGGCTCGCGCAGGACCTTGCCCGAGTCGCCCGCGGCCCCGGCGCGCTTGCGGCGCTCGAGGTACTCGTCGATCCCCCGCGGCAGGTTGGTGAGCCCGCCGTCTCCGAACAGCGCCCACACCGAGTCGCAGATGCGCTCGACGAGGTAGCGGTCGTGGGAGATCACGACCATCGTGCCGGGCCACCCGTCGAGCAGATCCTCGAGCTGGCGGAGCGTGTCGATGTCCAGGTCGTTGGTGGGCTCGTCGAGCAGCAGCACGTTGGGCTCGGCCATGAGGACCCGCGTGAGCTGCAGGCGCCGCCGCTCGCCGCCGGAGAGGTCGCCGACCGGCGTG
>NZ_JAALEA010000037.1 GCF_014145145.1 Dietzia cercidiphylli | reverse complement strand
CGGCCCGCCCCCTCCCACCTCGCCCCCGCGACCGGGCGAGCAGGACGCGCCCCCGGAGACCGGCCCGTGCGTGGACCCGGACCCTGCCGTCATCGCGACGTGTCTCGAGCCGGTTGTCGCGGTCGCCGGCCTCGGGGAGAGGGCGCTGGTCGCCGAATCGACGGGAGGCGTCAAGATCGTCTCGGTGGACGGACCCCCCGAGGACTTCGGCCGGGTGGACCCGCGGGGTGGTCGGGTCGCAGCGGTGGCGCCCTCCCCGGACTTCGCCCAGGACCGGCTGGTGTACCTCCTCGTCGTCGGCGACGGCCCCTCCAGGGTCGAACGACTCGCGCGCGGGGACGCACCCAGGACGGTCGCCGAGCTCGCCCCCGCGGAGACCGGGGGGCTCGCGTTCGTCGACGACGTCCTGACTGTGGGCGTGGGGTCGGAGCTCCTGCGGTACCCCGGGTTCAGGGGTATCGGCACGGCGGACGATCCGGAAGTCGTCGCCCGCGACCTGGGCCGGGTCAGTGGGCTGTGCACCCACGGGTCCGACCTCTATCTCTCTGCCGTCACCGACCGCGGCGCGGTGATCCGGAGCGCCGATCGCATCATTTGGACCTGGCCCGATCAGCGTTCGGCGGGAGGGTGCGCCGCGGCCGAGGACTCACTGGCACTCGCGTTGCCGGACGGCGAACGCGCCGACACCCTCCCCCTCGCGGGTGGGGCGGCACGGGGCCAACCCGAGGCGCTGGCCGAGGGGCGCTACGGACGCATCACCGGTCTGGCCGCGGTCGGTGACGGGGTGTTGCTCGGCGGGACCACGAACACGCAGGGCGGCTCTCCGGTCCCCACCGACGACCGCGCCGTCATCCTGCCGCAGACCGGTGGTGGCGGCGGGGACGCCCGGACCTGATCCTGATCCGGGCCCCGTGCACCGGGGCCCGCACCTGGCCGGTGGCGGTGACGCCGCCTAACCGCAGGCGGCGATCACGAGCTCTTTGACCCTCGCCGGGTCCGCCTGGCCTCGGGTGGCCTTCATGACCGCTCCGACGATCGCGCCGGCGGCCTGGACCTTCCCGGAACGGATCTTCTCGGCGATGTCCGGCTGGGCGGCGAGGGCGTCGTCGACCGCCTTCTGCAGAGCCGAGTCGTCACGGACCACCTCGAGTCCCTTGTCGGCGACGATCCGGTCCGGCTCACCCTCGCCGTCGAGGACCGCGTCCACGACCTGACGGGCGAGCTTGTTGGTGAGCGTGCCCTCCGACACGAGCTCGATGACCCGCGCCACCTGGGCGGGGGTGATGTCCAGCTCCGGCAGGCCCACGCCGCGCTTGTTGGCCTGCTGCGACAGATAGGACACCCACCACGACCGTGCCTCGGTGGGGGGCGCGCCGGCGTCGACGGTGGCGAGGATCAGGTCCAGGGCCCCGGCGTTGACCAGGTCGCGCATCTCCTCGTCCGAGACACCCCAGTCGGCCTGCACCCGTGCGCGGCGCAGCCACGGCAGCTCGGGCAACTCGGCACGGATCTTCTCGATGAGCTCGTCCAGCGGCTCGACCGGTGCGAGGTCGGGCTCGGGGAAGTACCGGTAGTCCTCGGCGGACTCCTTGGGCCTGCCCGCCGTGGTGGTCCCGTCGGACTCGTGGAAGTGCCGCGTCTCCAGCACGACCTCCCCACCTGAGGACAGGACGTCCGCCTGGCGGCACATCTCGTGACGCACGGCGACCTCGACGCTGCGCAGGGAGTTGACGTTCTTGGTCTCCGTCCGGGTCCCGAACTCGGTGGCGCCCTTGGGCATCAGTGAGACGTTGGCGTCGCACCGCATCGACCCCTGGTCCATACGGACGTCGGAGACGTCGAGACTCCGGAGCAGATCGCGTAGAGCGGAGACGTACGCGCGGGCGATCTCGGGGGCACGCTCCCCTGCTCCGACGATCGGCTTGGAGACGATCTCGATCAGCGGAACGCCGGCACGGTTGAAGTCGAGCAGCGAATGCGTGGCCCCGTGGATCCGACCGGTGGCCGAGCCGACGTGGGTGGACTTGCCGGTGTCCTCCTCCATGTGCGCCCGCTCGACCTCGACGCGCCAGGTGGTGCCGTCCTCGAGCTGGACGTCGAGGAAACCGTCGTGGGCGATCGGCTCGTCGTACTGCGAGATCTGATAGTTCTTCGGCTGGTCCGGGTAGAAGTAGTTCTTCCTCGCGAAGCGGCTGTACGGCGCGATCGAACACCCGAGGGCCAGCCCGATCTTGATCGCCCATTCGACGGCCTGCCCGTTGACCACCGGCAACGCCCCCGGCAGACCGATGCACACCGGACACACCTGCGTGTTGGGGTCCGCTCCGAACGCAGTCGGGCACCCGCAGAACATCTTGGTGGCGGTGTGCAGCTCGACGTGCACCTCCATGCCCATGACGGGATCGAAACGTGACACGACCTCGGTGAACTCCATGCGGAACAATCTAGCCGAAGAGGCAGGCGGCCTCGCGGTAGCGGTCCTCCGGGACGGTCTTGAGCACGGCGACGGCCTCGGCGACCGGCACCATCTCGATGGACTCCCCGCGCAGGGCCACCACCTGACCGAAGTCCCCCCGGTGCACCGCATGCGCGGCGTGGACACCGAAACGGGTGGCCAGGACACGGTCGTACGCCGTGGGGGTTCCCCCGCGCTGGATGTGCCCCAGCACCGTGGTGCGGACGTCGCGGTTCATCCGGGAGGCGATCGCCGTTGCCATCTGGTCCGCGACACCGGTGAACACCTCGTGACCGAACTGGTCGGTCCCGCCCTGCCGCAACGTCATCCCCGAGCCCTCGACGGGTGTGGCGCCCTCCGCCACCACGCAGATCCCGTACGCCTCCCCCATCTGGAAGCGGCGCTTCATGACCTTGCACACGTAGTCGATGTCGAACGGCACCTCGGGGATCACGATCATGTGCGCCCCGGACGCGAGCCCGGCGTGGAGGGCGATCCACCCGGCGTGCCGACCCATCACCTCCACCAGCATGACCCGCTCGTGGGACTCCGCCGTCGTGTGCAGGCGGTCGATCGCGTCGGAGGCGATCGAGACCGCGGTGTCGAACCCGAAGGTGTAGTCGGTTCCCGCCACGTCGTTGTCGATGGTCTTCGGGACGCCCACCACCGGCACACCGTTCTCCGTGAGCCACCGCGCCGCCTTCAGCGTCCCGTCGCCACCGATCGCCACCAGCGCGTCGAGGGAGTGGCGCTGCAGGGTCCGCCGGATCTCCGGCAGGCTCCCGGTGAGGATGTCCGGGTTGAGCCGGCCAGTTCCGAGGATCGTGCCCCCGCGCAGCAGGATGCGGTCGATCCCCTCGTCGTCGAACAGGGGCACCGCACGGTCGTGGACCAACCCGGACCACCCGTCCTGGAAGCCCAGGACGGGTGAGTCGTACTCGGAATGGGCGGTCCGCACCAACGCGCGGATCACCGCGTTGAGTCCGGGGCAGTCCCCGCCTGCGGTCAGCACGCCAATACGCACGTCGGACTCCTCTCGGTTCTCCCGCAGTCTAGGGCCGGGACCTGGTCACCGTGCCCGGCTCCGGTGACTGTTCACCTGTACGAAACGCCATCGTCGCCACTCCTCCGAGCAGGACCACCACGGCGGGGAGATACATGGCGTCCGCCACCGCCTGCCCTATGTCGCCGTGGACGACCAGCCGGGCTTGCATCACCGCACCGATCGCCGCGGAACCCAGGACCGCACCCACCTGGCGGGTGGTGTTGTAGACCCCCGAGCCAGCTCCGGCGGAGGCGAGCTCGAGGCGTCGCATCGCGGTGGACGATGTGGGCGCCCAGACACACCCGTTGGCCACCCCCATCAGGGCGATGGGTCCGAGCAGCACGGGGATCGAGGTCTGCGAGTCCATGACCAGAGCAAGCCAGAACAGGGAGATCGCGTAGGAGAAGTACCCGATGCCCGTGAACAACCGCGGGTCGATCCTGTCCGCCCACCGCCCGACGACCGGGGCGAGGACACCCGCGATCAACGCCATCGGCAGCAGCATCAGACCGGCGCGCGTGGGGCTGAGGTCCTTGACGCCCTGGAGGTAGAACATCAGCGGGACCATGGTGCCGGCGGTGACGAAGCCGATGGTGGAGACTCCGAACGTGCCGATCGAGAAATTCCGGTCCCGGAACAGGCGTAGAGGTACCAGTGGCTCCGTGCGCACGCGCGACTGCCACCAGACGAACGTCGCCAGTCCCGCCGTCCCCGCGATGATGAGCGCGAGGGTGGTCCCGCCCCAGCCGTGGGACTCGCCCTGTTGGATGCCGTACACCAGGAGGAACATGCCCACGGCCGACAGGACGATGCCCGGGACGTCGTAGGAGTGCGAGCGGGTCTCGAGCCTGGGGACCCACCGCCAGACCAGGACCACGGCCAGGACGCCGAAGGGGATGTTGACGAAGAAGATCGCGCGCCAGTCGAACGCGTCGATGAGGACACCACCCAGGACGGGTCCGACGACCGAGGCGATGCCCGCGACCGCGCCCCAGATCCCCATGGCCGCCCCGCGACGTCCAGGCGCGAAGACCCTGGTGATCACGCTGAGCGACTGCGGGGTGAGCAGCGCGGCACCGAGTCCCTGGAACACACGCGCGACGATGAGCGTCTCGATACTGCCCGCGAGACCACACCACAGTGATGCACCAGTGAACAGGACCAGTCCGGCGATCGAGACCGCGCGGGGTCCGATCTGGTCACCCAGACGACCGGTGAACAGCAGCGGTACGACGTAGGCCAGCAGGTAGGCGCTGGTCACCCAGATCACCTGGTTGGTCGACGCTCCGAGTTGCGTGACGAAGGCGTCGGTGGCGACCGCGACGATCGTCTGATCCACCAGGATCATGAAGAACCCGATGACGAGCGCCGCCAGGGCCTTCCATGCGTCCCTCTCGGGGACCGTGGTCACGCGATCGGGCCTCTCGCCGCCTCGAAGGCGGCCCCCACCCGGTACAGGCGGTCGTCGGCCAGCGCGGGGGCCATGATCTGGAGGCCCGCCGGAAGCCCGTCGACGAGACCGGACGGAACGGACATGCCGCAGTGTCCGGCGAGGTTGAGCGGGAGGGTGCAGAGGTCGAACTGGTACATGGCCACCGGGTCCTCGACCTTGGCGCCCAGCGGGAACGCGGTCGTCGGCGTGGTGGGCGAGACCAGAACGTCAACCTTCTCGTACGCGGCGTCGAAGTCGCGCGCGATGAGCGTGCGCACCTTCTGTGCCTGGCCGTAGAAGGCGTCGTAGTAGCCGGCGGAGAGGGCGTAGGTGCCGAGCATGATGCGGCGCTTGACCTCGGGACCGAACCCGGCTTCGCGGCTCGCCGCCATGACCTGGTCCGCGGACCCCTCGCCGACCCGCAGTCCGTACCGCATGGCGTCGAACCGGGCCAGGTTGCTGGACACCTCGGACGGCAGGATCAGGTAGTAGGCGGGCAGTGCATAACGGAAGTTCGGGCACGAGACCTCGACCACCTCCGCACCCAGCTCCCGCAGGGTGTCCACCGAGGCACGGAACGACGCCTCGACCCCCGGCTGGTACCCCTCCCCCGCGAACTCGGAGACGACGCCCACGCGCACGCCGGACAGATCTCCTCGCGCGCCCTCGCGCGCCGCCCGGACCACGTCCGGGACCGCCACGTCGAGACTGGTGGAATCGCGGGGGTCGTGTCCGGCGATCACCTGGTGCAGGAGGGCGGTGTCCTCGACCGTACGACCACACGGTCCACCCTGGTCGAGCGACGAGGCACAGGCCACGAGACCGTATCGGGACACGGTGCCGTAGGTGGGCTTCACGCCCACCGTGGCGGTGAGGGCGGCAGGCTGGCGGATGGACCCGCCGGTGTCGGTGCCGATGGCGATCGGGGCCTGGTGGGACGCCAGGGCAGCGGCGGAGCCACCGCCGGACCCGCCCGGGGTACGGCTGGGATCCCACGGGTTACGGGTCGGGCCGTACGCCGAGTTCTCGGTCGAGGACCCCATGGCGAACTCGTCCATGTTCGTCTTGCCCAGGATCGGGATGCCCGCGTTCCGAAGCCTCGCGGTGACCGTGGCGTCGTACGGGGAGCGGTAGCCCTCGAGCATCCTCGACCCGCACGTGGTGGGTGCGTCGGTGGTGGTGAACACGTCCTTGAGGGCGACCGGGACCCCCGCCAGCGGGCCGAGTTCCTCTCCGGCCGCGAGACGGGCGTCGACGGTGCGCGCGGCCTCGAGTGCCTCGTCGGCTCCCACGTGCAGGAAGGCGTTGATCTCCCCGTCGACCTCCGAGATCCGGTCGAGGTGTGCCCGGGTGACCTCCTCCGAGGACACCTCCCGCGCGGCGATCCGGCCGGCCAGTTCAGCTGCGGTGGCGGTGGTGAGCGAACTCATGCCTCCTCCCCCAGGATCTGCGGGACCTCGAAGCGCTGCTGGTCCGCGGCCGGGGCCTGGTCGAGCGCCTGGTCGGGGGTCAGACCGGGGGTGACCACGTCGGTGCGGTACACGTTGGAGATCGCGGTGGGATGGCTCATCGCCGGGACGTCGTCCGCTGCGACCTCGGACACGGCCTGCACGTGGTCGAGGATGTCGGTGAGCTGTCTCGCGAACGAATCCAGCTCGGAGTCGCTCAGTTCCAGGCGGGAGAGCCTGGCCAGATGCGCGACGTCCCCGCGTGAGATCGAGGTCACGTGTGTAGTCCCTTCGGCGTGGCGTGTCGGTACCGGCCCAGCCTAGTCAGGCCATCAGAGTGCGGCACAATGGGCGCCATGTCATATCTGCTCCGCGTCCTGCTCCCCGATCGACCGGGCAGCCTCGGCTCCCTCGCGGTCGCCCTGGGGACGGCCGGCGCGGACATCATCAGCCTCGACGTTGTGGACCGGTTCGACGGGGTGGCCGTGGACGACATCGTGGTGAACGTTCCCAACGGGACCTTCCCCGACACCCTGATCACCGCGGCCGAACAACTCGACGGGGTCATGGTGGATTCACTTCGGCCGTTCGGCGGGATCCTCGACGCGCACCGCGAGCTCGAGCTCATCGACGCGGTGGCAGGGGCGGGGGCCGGCGCTGACCAGATGCTCGCCGACGAGTTGCCCGCGGCGCTGCGCCTCGGGTGGGCGCTCGTGGTGGAGGAGACGACCGATGGATGCCGGCTGGTCGCTCGCGGCGCCGCCGCACCGTTGTGGGACGGGGGCCGGGTCGAGGCGGTTCGCCACCTCGAGCGGGCCACCGCGCTGGAGGTCGACCTGCCCGCCGAGTGGACGTCGATGGACACCGCGGTCGCCGCGGCCCCGCTCTCGTCCGGGCACGTCCTCGTCGTCGGCCGACCGGGCGGGCCGTCGTTCCGGCGGTCCGAGATCGCCCGGCTGGGGTATCTCACCGGGATCCTGCGGTCTCTCAACGCCGGCTGACCCGACGCGCCCCGGCTGACCCGGCTCACGTCGGTCCTCCGACATACGCGGCCCCTGTGCCCGCGTCCCGAAGGGTTGCGCGGCCGGTTGGGTCCCGACACGCAGCGCACCCGGGCAGGCGATCAGTCGGCGGCGCCCCCGGGATCGGCGGGCTCGGGGTCGGCCCCGTCTTCGTCCTCCCGCGCCGGGCCGTTCTCCAACAGCTCCACGAAGCCGGCCTCGTCGAGGATGGTCAGCCCCAGCTCCTCAGCCTTGGCCGCCTTCGACCCCGGGTTGTCCCCCACAACCACGTAGTCGGTCTTCTTGGACACCGATCCCGAGGCCTTGCCACCGCGAGCGATGATCGCCTCCTTGATCCCGTCGCGGGTGAACCCCTCCAGGGATCCGGTCGCCACGATGGTCAGGCCCTCGAGGGTGCGCGGGATCGACGCGTCCCGTTCATCGGCCATCGAGACGCCCGAGGCCGCCCACCGGTCGACGATCTCGCGATGCCAGTCCACATCGAACCACTCCACCACCGAGGCCGCGATGGTCGCGCCGACGCCGTCCGTCTCCGCCAGCTCCACCTCCGAGGCGGCGCGGATGTCCTCCATGGTGCCGAACCGGGTGGCCAACGCGCGTGCGGCGGTCGGCCCGACGTGGCGGATCGACAACGCGACGAGCACCCGCCACAGTGGCCGGTCCCTCGCCGTCTCGAGATTCGCCAGCAGCTTGCGGCCGTTCTCGGTGAGCACGGTTCGCTCCGGCTCGGCGCCCTCCTCGACCTGCTTGCGTGTCGCCTTGTCCAGTCGGGTGTAGAGGGAGGTGCGGAGGAGGTCCGCCTCGGTGAGGTCGAACAGACCGGCCTCGTTGTCCAGCACCCCGCTGGCGAGGAGATCGGAGGCTCCCTCGTAGCCGAGCGCCTCGATGTCGAGTGCGTTCCGCGAGGACAGGTAGAACAGTCGCTCTCGGAGCTGTGCGGGACAGGACCGCTGGTTCGGACAACGCCAGTCCGCGTCCCCCTCCTTCGCCGGCGCCAGGACGGTCTCACACTCGGGGCAGCGCTCGGGGAAGACGAACTCGCGCTCGGTCCCGTCCCGGCGCTCCACCACCGGGCCGAGGACCTCCGGGATGACGTCCCCGGCCTTGCGGATCACCACGGTGTCACCGATCAGAACACCCTTGCGCTTGACCTCGGTCTGGTTGTGCAGGGTCGCGAGCGAGACCGTGGAGCCGGCGACGAGCACCGGCTCCATGTGGGCGAACGGTGTGACCCGCCCGGTACGACCCACGGAGACACGGATGTCGAGCAACTCGGTCATGACCTCCTCGGGCGGGTACTTGTAGGCGATCGCCCACCGCGGTGCCCGCGACGTCTGACCGAGTCGACGCTGGACGGCCCGGTCGTCGATCTTCACCACGAGGCCGTCGATCTCGTGCTCGGGGTCGTCCCGGTGTTCGCCCCAGTACCGCATCCGCTCGAGTACCTCGTCGACCCCGGTCGCCGGGGCGGTGTGGGGAGAGACGGGCAGGCCCCAGTCCGCAAGCGCGAGATAGACGTCGTGGAGGCTGTCGAAGGTCGCTCCCTCGACCACGCCGAGGCCGTGACAGTACATCCCGAGGCGGCGCTGGGCGGTGATCGCCGGGTTCTTCTGCCGCAGTGACCCGGCCGCGCTGTTGCGGGGATTGGCGAACGGTGGCTTGCCGTCGGCGACGAGCCGCGCGTTGAGGTCGGCGAAGTCCTCGAGCCGGAAGAACACCTCCCCCCTGACCTCGAGCAGCGCGGGAACGGGGCGGTCCTTCGTCGGGGTGAGCGTGACCGGGATGTCGTCGATCGTCCGGGCGTTGAGCGTGACGTCCTCGCCCGTTCGACCGTCCCCGCGGGTGGCCGCGCTGACCAACCTCCCCTCGCGGTAGACCAGGTCGAGCGCCACCCCGTCGATCTTGACCTCGCACAGGAACCGAAGGTCCTCCGCGGGGATGTGAGCCTGTTCGACCGCCGAGGCCACCCACGCGCGCAGCTCCTCCTCGGAGAACACGTTATCCAGGCTCGTCATCCGCTGAAGGTGTTCGACCGGCGCGAAATCGGTGGAGAAGCCACCCCCGACGAGCTGTGTCGGGGAGTCCGCCGTACGCAGCTCGGGGTGGAGTTCCTCCAGCGCCTCCAGGTCGTGGAACAGCCTGTCGAACTCGGCGTCGGAGACGATGGGGGCGTCCTTGACGTAATAGCGGAACTGGTGATCCCGCACCGTCTCCGCGAGGTCGGTCCACGCCTGCCGTACCTCCGGGGGGATGTCCCCGGTGCCGACGGGCTCGTTGCTTCGACTCGCTTGGCTCACGAGGACAGGGTAATGCGACACATGCCCGGCGTGTCGGGGCGGTGGCCTACGGTGACCGCATGAACCCAGAGAACATCACCCCTGTCTCCCTCGACCGGAACCGGCTGCTGGCATTCGACCTCGAGACCACCGGACCCGATCCCCGGACCGCGCATGTCGTCACCTCGGCCCTCGTCGCGATCGACGGGCCCCGAAAGGTGGAACTCAACTGGATGGCCGATCCGGGTATAGACATTCCGGAGGGCGCCACGGCTGTGCACGGCATCACCACCGCCCAGGCCAGGCAGCACGGAAGGCCGCATGCGGAGGTGGTGGCCGAGACCATCGCCGGGGTCCGGACGGGGTGGCGGGAGGGGCGGACCCTGGTGGTGTTCAACGCCGCGTACGACCTCACCATCCTCAGGAGATGGGACCCCTCGTTCGAGGTGCTCGGCCCGGTCATCGACCCCTACGTCGTCGACCGGGCGACCGACCCGTACCGCAAGGGCAAGCGCACCCTCGAGGCCCTGTGCGCCCACCACGGCGTGCGGTTGGACGGCGCCCACGAGGCCGCGGCCGATGCGCTCGCGGCGGCCCGCCTGGCGTGGAAGCTACTCGGCTCGATCCCCGAACTGGCCGGAGCGGACTGGCGCGCGGTCAACGCGCAGCAGGCGCAGTGGCACGAGACGCGGCAACGCGATTTCGCGGCCTATCTCGAGCAGTCGGGCAAGGACGCCTCGGACGTCAACACACAGTGGCCGATCGCCGACACCTAGATCGGATCGGTCACTCGGCCAGCCGCGGGGCGGCCTCGGCCACCCGACGTACCGACGCCAGTGCCTCCACCGGGGTGAGGCGGCCCGAGGTCATGTCGTCCACGGTCGGGGTGAGGACCAGCCGCCCCAACCCGGCGTATCGGGGCGCGCTGAGGCGCTCGAGCAACGCGAGGATCGCGGACACATCGCGTTCCACCTCCGGGCCGGAGCGGGGCGGGCGCGGCGACCCCGGCAGTCCCTCCAGCTGGAGGATCCGCCCTCCACCGAGGACGGTGCCGGCTGCGTCAAGCGCGGGATGGGAGGTACCCGAGTGGAGAAGTTCCGCCGGAACGCAGAGCCCGTCGAGGGGCGCCTCACCGTCCGGGGTCTCCGCGACCGCGGACCACCTCGCGGGCGCCTCGGGTCCGGTGCCGGCGGGGACGCGGACCACCACCTCGGCCACCCCGTTGCGGCGCAGGACGTCGGCGAAGCGGCACAGGGAGAGCGACAGCCGGTCCTCCGGTACGGGCGCGATCGGGTCGAAACGGCTGGGTCCGGCAACCGAGCCGGCCGCGACGTGCCAGAGCATCGGCTCGTCGAGCAGGACCCTCGC
>NZ_JAALEA010000379.1 GCF_014145145.1 Dietzia cercidiphylli | reverse complement strand
GGACGCGCGGACCGACCGGGCGCCGGACGCGCGGACCGGCCGGGCGCCGGACGCACCGTGGCGGGCAGAGAACCCGGTCACGTCCGCTTGCCGCCGCACGCCTGCGCGGTCTACAGTTCTCGGTCATGCGGAAGATTCTCGTAGTAACCGGACGTAACGGGGCCTGAAGACCGGCACCCCCGTTGCGTGGTTGCTCGATCTCCGTCGGTCCCCGCACCGACGTCTGAGACGAGAACACCATGTACACCACCACCTCCTCCCCCACCGGGACGACCTCCTGCCCCTTCGGCGAGCGGTTCGGCCGAAGGTTGCCGCGCGGCTTCGCCGACGAGGCGGCAGGACTGGACTGGCGCGCGCTGATCGACACCTACGCGCCGTCGACCGACCACTTCCACCTGGCCGACCTCACACGTCGGCCGCTGGGCCGCGGGATCACCGCCTACGAGGCGATCCTGTCGACCCGGGACCCCTCCACCCCGGGTGAGTTCACCGCCCACCGCCTGACCACCGAGTCCTGCGGTGACCTCACCGCCATGTCCGAGATGCTGGGCAGGATCGGCGCCCGCGTGGAGATCGAGCGGTTCCACCAGTACGAGGGTGACGCGTTCGGCCGAACCGAGTCCTGGTGCACGATCCTGCAGGCCACCTGCGGTCGCCGCACGACATGGGCCATGGGTTTCGGGCAGTCCCCCGGCGAGGCCTCGATCGTCGCGCTGCTGAGCGCCGCGACCCTGCTCCACCTGCGCTGAGCACGGCCACACGGATCGCTTCTGTAAAGTAGTCACGGAACCCTAACCCCGGTCGACCACCGGCACCCCGCTGCACACGGCGGGGGCGTCCGCACGTCGTCGTCCGTTCGACGTAGCGAGAGGAGTCGCCGGTGATCGTGATTCTCGCGGCCCATGCCGTGGCCGCCATGATCGCGATCCCGCTGGTGTTGCGGTTCGGCCGTCGCGCGTTCCTCGCCCTGGCCACGGTGCCCTCGGCGGGCGCGGTGTGGGTGGCCGCCAACCTGGACCGCGTGCCCACCGAGTCCGTCCAGTGGGCGCCCGGCATCCACCTCACGCTGGATCTGCGCATGAACGCGTTGTCGGCGCTCCTGGCCCTCATCGCCCTCGGCGTGGGTGCGCTCGTCCTGGTCTACTGCACCTGGTACTTCAAGGACGACGAACCACGTCTCCACCTGTTCGCCGCCGAGCTGGTCGCCTTCGCGGGCGTCATGTTCGGACTGGTCGTGGCCGACAACATGATCCTCCTCTACATCTTCTGGGAGATCACGTCCGTCCTGAGTTTCCTGCTCGTCGGCCACTACGCCGAGCGGGCCTCCGCGCGCCGCGCGGCCACCCAGGCGCTGCTCGTGACCACCCTCGGCGGTCTCGCGATGCTCGTCGGGATGATCATCCTCGGCCAGGCCGCCGGCTCCTACCTGATCAGCGACATCGTGGCGGCACCACCGTCGGGGACGCTCATCCACTGGGCGCTGATCCTGGTGATAGTCGGCGCGGCCAGCAAGTCGGCCATCGCCCCATTGCACTTCTGGCTCCCGGGGGCCATGACCGCCCCGACCCCGGTGAGTGCCTACCTGCACTCCGCGGCCATGGTCAAGGCCGGGGTCTTCCTCGTCGCGCTCCTGACCCCGGGCCTGTCGGGCTCGTCCACCTGGCAACTGCCTCTCATCGCCCTCGGTCTGAGCTCCCTCCTCATGGCCGGGTGGCGCGCGTTGCGGGAGACCGACCTCAAACTCGTGCTGGCGTTCGGCACCGTGAGCCAGCTGGGCTTCCTCCTCGTTCTCGTGGGCATCGGCTCACGTGACACGATGCTCGCCGGGCTCACGATGCTGCTCGCGCACTCGCTGTTCAAGTCCGCCCTGTTCATGTCCGTCGGCGTGATCGACAAGACCACCGGGACGAGGGAGATCAGGGACCTGTCGGGACTGGGCCGTAAGCGGCCCGCCCTCGCGGTGGTCTTCACCCTCGCCGCCGCCTCGATGGCCGGGCTCCCGCCCTTCCTGGGGTTCGTCGGGAAGGAGGCGGCGTTCGCCACCGTCCTGTCCGAGGAGCGACTGCACGGGATGCCGTCGCTGGTCGTCACCGCGGGGCTCGTGGCGGGGTCCGTCCTCACCTTCTCCTACACCGCGCGCCTGGTCATGGGCGCCTTCCGGTCCAAGCGGTCCTTCCCCGACGGCATCAGCCCCGCCGTCGCCGCCTCCCGTCCGGCGGGGCCGCTGTTCCTCTCCGTCCCCGCCGCCCTGGCCGTCTCCGGCCTGGTGCTGGGGTTGTGGAACGCGCCCGTCGAGAACCTCATCGCCCGGTACGTCGACGTGGCGTTCCCGCCCGGCAGTCCGTGGCGCGGGCCCGAGGGTTACCACCTGGGCCTGTGGCACGGCATCGGTATCCCGCTCGCCCTCACCCTGGTGGTCTACGTGCTGGGCTCCCTGCTCTACGTGGCGCAGCGGACCGTCGAGAGGATGCAGTTCGAGTCGCCGGCGCTCGGCAACGCCGACCGCATCTACGACGCGGTGCTCAGGTTCTTCGACACCCTCTCGCTGCGCCTGACGGCGAGCATCCAGCGGGGCTCCCTCCCGCTCACCCTCGGGATCATCCTGGTGACCCTCGTGGTGTTCCCGTTCGTCTCACTCCTCGCCGGTACCCGCGAGGGTCTGCGCATGGAGCTGTCGGCGAACCCGGTCGTGCTGATCGTCATGATCCCCATGGCGCTCGCCGCGGTGGCCGCCGCCGTGCTGCGCAACCGCCTCGCGGCGGTGATCTGCATGTCCGTCACCGGCTACGGGCTCGCCGTGATCTTCGCCTTCCACGGCGCCCCGGACCTCGCACTCACGCAGGCGTTGGTCGAGACGCTCCTGATGGTCGCGTTCGTGCTGGTGTTGCGCACGATGCCCGCCGAGGTGCCGCTCTCCAACGGGTTCCGCCGCCTCCGGGCCTGGCTCGGGATCGGCGTCGGGTTGCTCGTGGTGGTGACCGGTGCCTACGCGATCAACGCGCGCCAGCACCCGGCCGTCTCGCTCGTCTTCCCCGACATCGCCTACCAGATCGGCAACGGCGCCAACGCCGTCAACGTCACCCTGGTCGACATCCGCGCGTGGGACACCCTCGGCGAGATCACCGTCCTGCTGGTCGCCGCCACCGGGGTGGCCAGCCTCGTGTTCCGCAACCGTCGCTACGGCTCCGGCCCGCGTCTGGCCGACGTCGACAAGACCCGCTCGGGTCGGCGCGGCGTCGAGGCGGCCCGGATCGTCATCGAGGCGCCGGGGGCGACCCCCGGACGGTGGCTCGTCGGCGCCACCGTCCGCGACCCCCGCGCCCGGTCGCTGGTCCTCGAGGTCACCACGCGTCTCGTGTTCCCCACGATGATGATCCTCAGCCTCTTCTTCTTCTTCGCCGGCCACAACAACCCCGGCGGCGGGTTCGCGGGCGGCCTGGTCGCCGGTCTGGCGCTGGTCCTGCGCTACCTCGCGGGCGGGCGCTACGAGCTCGGTGAAGCCATCCCGATCGACGCGGGCCGGATCCTCGGCCTCGGCCTGCTCCTGGCCGCCGGCACGGCCACCGCCTCCATGTTCTTCGGCGCCCCCGCCCTCTCGAGCGCCACGTTCGAGGCCACGCTCCCGGTGTTCGGCGAGGTCAAGTTCGTCACGGCCCTGCTCTTCGACGCCGGCGTCTACCTCATCGTCGTCGGTCTGGTCCTGGACATCCTCCGCAGCCTGGGCGCCCGACTCGATCTGGACGCCGAGGATCTCGAGGAGCTCCGCGCCATCTACGTGGACGCCACCGAGTCGCCGTCCACGGCCGCGCTGCGCAGCGTCCCCGGCGTTGACGCCGACGGCGCACGCTCCGACCTGGCCGCCCACCGCGCCGCCCGCCGCGAGGCCGCCGAGAACCAGGGCGCCCCGTCAGGAGGCAGGTCATGACCGCCGACTTCGGGCTGCTGCTGCTCGCCGGGCTCCTCTGTGCCGTCGGGGTCTACCTGCTGTTGGAGCGGGCGATCATCAAGATCCTGCTGGGGATCATGATCTTCTCCAACGGGATCAACCTGCTCCTGCTGGCCGCGGGGGGACCGCCCGGCAGCCCGCCCATCATGGGGCGTGGCCGGAGCCCCGACGCCGCCGACTCGGATCCGCTGTCCCACGGGATGATCCTCACCGCGATCGTCATCACCGCCGGCGTCGGGGCCTTCATCCTGGCGTTGGCCTACCGCTCCTACCAGTTCACCACCGCCGACGAGGTCGCCGACGACGCCGAGGACACCAAGATCGCCAAGCGCTCGCCCACCGACGCCTGGTCGGCACCCGACCGGGACCTGTCCGACGACCACACCACCGGTCAACCCACCGAGCTGGGAGACCACGTCGACTACGACGACGAGGACCTGGAGGAGGCCGAGGCGGAAGCCGAAGCGGAGGCCCGCGCCCGCGCCGCTGCCGCCTCGCGCGACCGCAGGCGGACGAGGCGCGACGACGGAACCCCGGACGACGGAAAGGAGGGTGGCCGGTGATCTCCCCCGAACTGTTCGGCTACCTCATCCCGTCCGTCGTTCTGATCCCCCTGCTCGCCGCGGCGCTGTGCCTGGTGGTCTCCCGCCGTCCCCGGGTCCAGAACATCATCACCATCGTCACCCTCACCGGGGTGCTGGTCATCGCCGGCATCCTGCTGGTGCTCACCGACCAACACGGCGTGCACACCGTGCAGGTGGGCGGCTGGGACGCACCCGTCGGGATCACCCTCGTGGCGGACCGGCTCAGCGCCCTCATGCTCTGCGTGTCGGCCATCGTGCTGCTGACGGTGATCATCTACGCCGTGGGGCAGGGCGTCCGCGACGGGGACGGCGACCAACCGACCTCGATCTTCCTCCCCACCTACCTGGCGCTCGCGGCGGGACTGAACGCGGCGTTCATCGCCGGCGACCTGTTCAATCTGTTCGTCGGGTTCGAGATGCTGCTGGCCGCGTCCTACGTCCTGCTCACGCTCGGCGCCAGCCAGGAACGAGTCCGCGCGGGGGTCTCCTACACCGTCGTGTCGATGGTGTCGTCGATGGTGTTCCTGCTGGGCATCGCGCTGACCTACTCGGCGGCGGGCACGCTGAACCTTGCCCAGCTGTCCATCCGGATGGCCGAGGTCCCGGACGGGCTGCGCAACACGATCTTCGCCGTGTTCCTGGTGGCGTTCGGCATCAAGGCCGCGGTCTTCCCGCTCTCGACCTGGCTGCCCGACTCCTACCCGACCGCGCCCGCGCCGGTCACCGCGGTGTTCGCGGGACTGTTGACCAAGGTCGGCGTCTACGCGATCATCCGCTTCCACACCCTCGTGTTCCCCGGCGGCTCCATGGACGGCGTCCTGCTGGTGGCGGGACTGCTGACGATGGTCATCGGCATCCTCGGCGCGATCGCACAGTCGGACATCAAACGAATACTGTCGTTCACCCTCGTCAGCCACATCGGGTACATGATCTTCGGCATCGCCCTGTCGACCGGGTACGGGTTGAGCGCGGCGATCTACTACGTCGGCCACCACATCATCGTCCAGACCACCCTGTTCCTGGTGGTCGGACTGATCGAACGGCAGGCCGGGTCGTCCTCCCTCCGCCGTCTGGGTTCGCTCGCCGTGGCCAGCCCCGTCCTCGCCGTCGTCTTCCTCATCCCGGCCCTCAACCTCGGCGGCATCCCGCCGTTCTCCGGCTTCATCGGCAAGCTGGCGGTGGTCCAGGCCGGCGCGGAGGTCGGCGGTCCGCTCATGTGGGTGCTCATCGCCGGGGCCATGGTCACCAGCCTGCTGACGCTCTACGTGGTGGTCCGCGTGTGGTCCAAGGCGTTCTGGCGCCCCCGCGCGGACGCTCCCGAGGGAGCGGTCGCCCTGGCCAAGCCGCTGGCCCTGCTGCCGTCGGACGAGTACGTGGAGTTCGACGAGCGCGAGGAGGTGGGCCGGATGCCACTGAGCATGCTCGCCCCCACCATGGCCCTCATCGTGGTCTCCTTGTTGATGACCGTCTTCGCCGGCCCACTGCTCGGGGTCACCGACCGTGCTGCCGAGAGCCTCATGGAGCGGCATGACTACCTGGACACCATCCCCATCGATTCCACGCCCGAACGCTACGTCGACTCCGTGACGGGGGTGCGCTGACATGGCCCGCAGGTTCAAGGTCCGTCTCGACCCCCGGGTCGTCGGGTCCCGCGTGTTCATGATGCTGTGGCTGACGGTCGCCTGGGTCATGCTGTGGGGGCCGGTCGAGGTCGGCACGATCGTCGCCGGGGTGCTCGTCGCGATCGTGGTGATGGTGCTGCTCCCGCTGCCCCGAGTCCCCGTGGAGGGCCTGCTCAGGCCCGTGTCCACGGCATGGCTGGTGGTCGTGGTGGCCTACTACCTCGTCCGCTCGTCCATCACCGTGGCGTGGCTGTCCGTGCGCCCGCAGGCTCCGCCCCGCTCCGCCGTGCTCCGCGCACCGATGCGGCTCAAGTCGGACTTCACCCTCGCCCTGGCCGTCAACACCCTGAACCTCATGCCCGGCGGCATCGTCGTGCGCGTCGACCCGGTGGCCCGGTACGTGTACGTCCACGTGCTGGACGCCGGGAGTCCCGAGGCGGTCGAGAGGTTCCGTCGCCAGACCGCCCACGTGGAACAGTTGTACGTGCGGGCGTTCGAGCGCCCCGAGGACTGGCGACCCAGCCCGCAGCACTATTGCGCCCCCGCAGAGGAATACGGGACCAGCGGCCCCGAGCGCGTTGACGACCGCGACCGCCCACCCGAGCCCGTACGAGACAGCGAGGAGCACCGATGAGCCTGTCACTGCTGCTGTGGAGCGCGGCCGTTGTCGCCCTGACGCTCGCACTGTTCACCACGATGATCCGGCTGATCGGTGGTCCCAACACCCTCGACCGGCTGATCTCCCTGGACATGCTGGCCGCCATCGCGCAGTGCGGGGTCGGCGTGTACATCGCCTGGAGCAAGGACACCACCGCCGCGGCCGCCCTCGTGGCGTTGGCGCTGGTCGCGTTCCTCGGATCGGTGTCCGTGGCCCGGTTCCGGGTCAGCGACTCCACCGGCGTCCACAAGGAGGCCCTCACATGACCGACGACCCCCGGGAGATCGTCTCCGCGCTGTTCGTCCTCGCCGGTGCGCTGCTCACCCTCGCCAGCGCCATCGGGCTGGTGCGCTTCCGCGACACCCTGAGCCGGATGCACCCGGCCGCCAAGCCACAGGTGCTGGGCCTGGTGCTCGTGCTGTTCGGCGCCAGCGTCCGGATCTTCCCGCACATCGACCTGGGAATGCTCCTGCTGGCCGGGATCGTGGCCGTGTGCACCGCCCCGGTGATCGCCAACCGCGTGGGAAACCTGGCGTATCACGAGAGCGTCGAGGACGGCACCATCACCCACGAGGCCCCGGTCCTGGAGAAGTTCCAGGCGAGCGAGGCCAATCGCAAGAACACGCCCTGACCGAGTCCCACCCGGCCGGCCCCCGGTATCCGCTCCGGCGCCTGCGCTCCAGGACACAGCCGCTCCCGGCCATGCTCTGGCACCTGCCCCGAGGTACGCGCGCGTGTACAGGCCCGGGGGCCGACGACTCGAGCCCCGCTCCCCTTCGCGGGGGCGGGGCTCGTTCGGTGGCGCGGGGCCGGTGAGCTGGCGCGGTGCGCCGGTTCGCTTGCGCGGTGCCGGTGGGCGCTCGCCCTCCGGGGGCCGGCCCCGGTTACCGGGAGATCAGGGGGCGGGCTGCGCGGGCGGGACGGCGGGGTCGGCCTGACCCTGGACGGGCTGATCCTCGACCGGGACCTCCACGAGGATGTCCTCCTCGCCCTCGACAGCGCCCTCGACAGCGCCCTCGGCACCCTCGACCTCGTCAGCGTTCTCCTCCGCCTCCGAGTCTGCCTCGCCCGTGTAGGTGGGCAGGGTGTACGGGGCGTCGGGATCCGCGGGCTGCTCGTTGGGCGGGGTGCACGCGGTCACGGCGAACGCGAGTGCGAATGCGGGAACCGCGACGATGAGGCGGCGGGCGGTCTGACGCGGGGCCATGAGGGCTCCTTCGATCTCGGAAAGCTGCAGGTCGCTGAGAGCACGCGCCCCGGCGGGCAGAGTGCGTGGGCTCATCATATCCTCAGCCGTCAGCGGTCGAGGTCCTGGGTGACGATCACGATCACGCCGGGGGTGTCCACCTCGAGATCAGCCGGCCGGGGCAGCACCGGGAT
>NZ_JAALEA010000378.1 GCF_014145145.1 Dietzia cercidiphylli | reverse complement strand
CTCACCGGCGCCGGTTCCGAAGTACACGGTCGACCCGGACACCACCGGCCGGTCGGAGGGCAGGTTGGCCACCTCACCGACGGCGAAGCCGGACTCGCGGAGGGCTTCCCCGGTCCTGCCGGCGAGCCCGGAGACGTTGCTGTTGTTGAACACCTGCACAGGCACCGAGGTCACTGCCGGCACGCCGCCGGGCTGACCGGCGGGAGGCGGCGAGGCGGGCTCGGCGGGCTGGCCGGGCAC
>NZ_JAALEA010000377.1 GCF_014145145.1 Dietzia cercidiphylli | reverse complement strand
GTCCCCCACGGCGACGGCGACCACGTCCGCCGCGGAGGTGGCCCCGCGGTCGACGGCGCGGACCACCAGGTCGCGGAGCTCGCGGGGGCTGCCTCCCGTCGCGTCGTGCAGGGCGGACAGATCGGCGGGATCGGTCGCCCTGGACCCTCCGGTCAGGCAGTTGACCAGGTCGAGGCAATCCATCTCGTCCATGGGTTCGATCGGTCTGCGGCGGAAGTCGGTGTGCGCGACGAGCCCGGGCAGCGGCCCCCTGGCGGTGACGATGACCTGGCACCCCGGTGAGGCCGGGAGCAGCGGGAGCACCGCGTCGACCGAGGGGGCATCGTCGAGCACCAGGAGGAGGCGACGGCCGGCCAGACGAGAACGGAACACGGCCGCCATCTCACCGACGGTCGACGGGAGGTCGGACTGCGGCACGTGGAGATCGCGCAGGAACCGCGACAGGTGTCCGTGGGTCGTGCTGCCCGGTTCGCCGAGGTCCACGTAGAGCTGGCCGTCGGGATGGGCGTGGGGGCGACTCGAACCCCAGTAGGCGGCGAGCGCGGTCTTGCCCACGCCGGGGTCGCCGGTGAGGAGCACCCCGCGCGGCCCCCGGTCCCGGTCGCGACCGGTCAGGTCGGAACCGATCAGTTCGGAGTCGAGCAGTTCGGAGTCGAGGAAGGCCAGATCGTCCGCGCGTCCCACGAAGTGCCGAGGCGTCATGGGCAATTGCCTGGGGGGCTCGGGCCGTGGTGCCGGCCGCATGGCCGGTGCGCGCGGAGAGGGCACCCGGTCCTCGAGAATGTGCTGGTGGAGCCTGGTGATCTCCGGGCCGGGTTCGATCCCGATCTCCTCCTGCAGTAGTCGCCGCCCGTCCCGGAACGCGTCGAGCGCGGCGGCGCGGTCCCCGCACCGGTACAACGCGAGCATCAACAGTGCCCTCAGCTGCTCCCTGGTCGGCTCGTCGGAGACGAGCTCCTGCAACTCGCTGACCACTCGTCGATGACGTCCCTGACGGAGCTCGAGATCCAGGCAGGACTGGAGGGCCTCGAGTCTCTCCTCGCCGAGGCGGAGCGCGTCACCGTGCAGTGCGTGGAACTCGGTGAGCGGCTCCCCTCGCCACAGTCCGAGTGCCTCCCGGTAGGAGTCGACCGCCTCGGGGTCCGTCGCGGCGTCGCGAGCGCAGGCGAGGGTCTCGCGGAAGACCTCGGCGTCCACCCGGATCCCCGCGCCGGGTGACGGTCGCTCGTCGGCGCCACGGAGCCTGTACCCACCCGGGGAGGTGGCCACCACGGTGCGTCCGTCCACCCCGGCGTTGGTCAGTGTGCGCCTCAGCCGGGAGACGCAGGTGCTGACCTGCGCCCGGGCGGTCTCCGGTGGGTCGGCCGGCCAGATCACGTCGATGAGCCGCTCCGCCGTGACCCCGCTTCCCGGAGCGAGGGCCAACGTCGACAGCAGGGCGCGCTCCCTGGCTCCACCGATGTTCACGAGGTGATCGTCCACCCGGACCTCCAGCGGCCCCAGGACACCGATGGTCAGCGAGGTGGCGGTCATGTCCGGCTCGCGACCGTCGGAATGGCCGTCGCCGCGTCGATCACCTCGGCCGCGCGCTCGGTCCCTCCAGCGCGGGAGATCCGCTCCGCGATCTCCGCGGCGGCGCGCCCGAAATCCGTTCCGGCGACCCGCTCGACCGCGTGCCGGAGGCGGTCGGCGTCGAGATCTGCGAGGTCCAGATCGAGCCCCACGCCGATCTCCTCGACCCGCCTGCCCGTGACGCGGTCCATCGCCGAGGTCGCGGTGACGACCATCGGGGTCGCCGTGGCGAGCGCCTCGAGCACCGTACCCATGCCACCGTGGGTCACGGCCACCTCCGCGTGGGCGAGCACGTCGATGTGCGGGACCCAGCGGCGCAGCTCCACGTTGCCGGGAACGTCGTCGAGTTCCGCCGGATCCAGGGCGTCGGCCGTCGTCATCACCACCCTCCACCGCGTGTCACGGAACGCCTCCATGCAGATCCGGAACACCTCCGGGTGGTCGTTGAACACCGCCCCGAGTGAGACCAGCGCCAGCGGACGGGAGTCGTCCCCCGCCTGCCAGGAGCCGAGGAACGACCGGTCCCCGAGACACGGGCCGACAAAGGTGAACTCGCGGCCGAAGGTCTCCCCCGCCGGTTGCAGCTCCCGCGGCATCGTCACGATCGTGGGTTCCTCGGCGGCCCACCACAGCGCGGCGGGGTCCTCCTCGACCCCGTGTGCGGCCAACACCTCCGCCACCTCCTCGAGGAACGGGTCGATCCAGCTCGGGGCGGCTTCCGACTCCGGCAGCGCTCCGCCGTGCTCCTCGGCCCCGATCGCCCGGAGATAGGAGTAGTGGGCGTTGGAGGCGAACATCGGTACGAGTTGGACCGCCGGGATGTCCCACACCCGGGACAGGACACGACCGCAGAACAACACCGAGGTGTCGTAGACCACCACATCGGGGACCTCGGTGACGAAGGCGGCCCGCGCGGCGTCGAGCATGAGCGAGGACTCCCGGAGGAGCACCGACATGAGGTAGTCCAACTCCCCCGCGCTCCGACCGAAGTCGTGGTCGCGGTACTCCGAGGCGTACTCGAGCACCTCCGCGCCGGCCTCGCGAGCGATCGCGGCAGTTCTCGGCCCCGTCAGATACGAGACGCGGTGGCCGCGCCGGAGTAGAGCACCCACGACCGCGACGGTGGGGATCACGTGACCGTGGTCGGGGTGGACCACGTAGAGGACGTGTGCCATTCGTCGTTCTCCGTCCGGGGATCGGCTCCACGGCACACGCGGGGCGCACGGCCGTCCGAACTCGTTCCCGACCGACGCTATCCACGAGCGGAGAGCGCGCCGACCCCTAGCGACCCCTAGCGACCGGGGTTCGAGATGCCGCCACCCCGATCGCGGCGCGGCCCCACCCCACTCCGACCCCACTCATCGGTCCGCACCGTTGTGACCCGGGTGTCCGGCCGCGCACGCTGGTCCCGACACGGAAGAGATCGAGGTGCAGTGCCGTGAGTACACGACCGTTGGGCATCGAGGGAGCCCACGTGGTGATGCCGCCACGATTCGACGACGAGCGCGGGCACTTCTCCCCGTTCCTCCTCGACTCGCAACTGCACGAGATCGGTGCCGACGGGATGTTCGCACTACGTCAAGGCGCGACGAGCGTGTCCCGCGCGGGAGTGGCCCGGGGCATCCACTTCACCCGGACACCCCCCGGGACCACCAAGTACGTGATGTGTACCGCGGGGCGGGTGAGGGACTACCTGGTCGACCTCCGGGTGGGGTCCCCGACCCGGGGCGTCGTCGAGAGCGTCCTCCTGGACGGCCACGACCTCACGTGCCTGCTCATCCCCTCGGGCGTGGGGCACGCGTTCCACAGCCTGCTCGACGGTTCCCGGATGGTCTACCTGATGTCGGGCGAATACGTACCGGAGGACGAGCTCGCCGTGGACCTCTACGACCCGGAGATCGGCCTGGACCTGCCCGATCCCCGGGAGGTGGTGCTCTCGGAACGGGACAGGAACGCCCCGTCGGCGGCGGAACTCGAGGCATCGGGGATGCTCCCCGACTACGAGGAGAGTCTGCGCGCCGACGCCATGGCCCGAGGCTCGACGGCCGGGCGGACGCCGGCGATCGGGTCGGCCCTGTGAGCCCCACGGGGTCCCGGCGGATGCCCGGCTTCGAGACCGTGGACGAGGTCCTGGGATGGCTCGACGTGCAGCGCGAGCGGATGACCATGACGGCGCGGCCGATTCCGCTGGAGGACCTGCGGAACTGGCACCTCGACCCGGTGAGCGGCAACCTCGGCCACGAGTCCGGGAAGTTCTTCTCCGTCGAGGGCGTCCGCGTCACCGACCCGGCGGGCCCGGTCCCCGCCTGGGACCAGCCGATCATCCATCAACCGGAGATCGGGATCCTCGGCATCCTCGCCGACCGGAGTCGCATCGGCCCCACCCGGTTCCTCATGCAGGCGAAGTTCGAACCGGGCAACCCCGGTGGGGTCCAGCTCTCGCCGACAGTTCAGGCCACCCGGAGCAACTACCTCCGCGTTCACGGTGGTCGCCCCGTCCCCTATCTCGAGCACTTCCGCGACGTCGATCCCGAGTCGGTGCTCGCGGATGTCCGCCAGTCAGAACAGGGCGCCTGGTTCTTCCGCAAACGGAACCGGAACATGATCGTCGAGTCCCGGGACGCCATCGAACCGCGCGAGGGCTTCTGCTGGGTGGGCCTCCCGTTGCTCCTGCAGCTGCTCCACGTGCCCGATCTGCTCAACATGGACGCCCGCACAGTTCTCGCCTGCGCCCCGCCCGAGGCGCTCGCCGGGGTGGAGACGGTCGGCGGAGGAGCGCGGTCGGGCTCGCTCTCGTGGATCACCGACCAGCGGACGGGCACCGAACTGACCGCCGAGTTGATCCCGCTCAACGAGACAGCCCGGTGGCGCCTCGACGACGGGATGATCCGCCACGACAGCGGGGGCCACTTCACGATCCTCGGCGTGGAGGTGACCGCCACGGGGCGCGAGGTCTCGTCCTGGCACCAGCCGATGCTCGCCCCGACGGGGCCCGGGATAGTCGGGGCCCTGGTGACCCGCGAGGGCGGAACCGTGAGCGTGCTGATGCGCTCGCGCACCGAGCCGGGCTGCACCGACGGAGCGGAACTCGGCCCGACGGTGCAGTGCCAGCCCGACACCCTCGAGCGCCACCCCGAGCGCCTCGCACCGCCGTTCCTCGACCGCTTCCTGTCCCCCGAGCCCGGGTCCGTCCGGTTCGACGTGGTCCAGTCGGAGGAGGGCGGCCGCTTCTACTTCGCGCGCAACAGGTACATGGTCGTGGAGATCGACGGCCGGCTGCCCGCCCCCGCCGGATTCCGGTGGTTCGGCCTCGACGAGATCTCGGACTTCATGCGGCATTCCTTCTACCTCAACGTCCAGGCCCGCAGCATCGCGCTGTGCCTGACGAGCCTCGTCGCCGCCCACGCGTGACGTCCATCGACGAAAGGACCGGATCATGACCATCGGGGTGTGGGGATACCTGGAGGAGTACCACAGCGAGAAGGACGACATCCTCGACGCCGTGGAGACGGTGTTCGCCTCCGGACGACTGGTCATGGGCCCGAGCGTCGAGGCCTTCGAGCAGGAGTTCGCCGGATTCCACGGGGTGGGGCACTGCGTGGGCGTCGACAACGGGACCAACGCCCTGGTGCTGGGCCTGCGCGCGCTCGGTGTCGAGCGGGGCGACGAGGTGATCACCGTGTCCAACACCGCGGCACCGACCGTTGTCGCGATCGACGCGGTCGGTGCCCGTCCGGTCTTCGTGGACGTCCGGGAGGAGGACCACCTCATGGACGTCACCGCCGTCGAGGCCGCGATCACCGATCGCACAGCCTGCATCGTCCCCGTGCACCTCTACGGGCAGTGCGTCGACATGACCGCGCTGATGAGCCTGGCCGACTCCAGGGGGATCCCGGTCCTCGAGGACTGCGCCCAGGCTCACGGCGCGCGGCAGCACGGCCGTCTGGCGGGAACCTTCGGACGGGCGGCCGCGTACTCCTTCTATCCGACCAAGGTCCTGGGCGCCTACGGCGACGGCGGTGCGGTGATCACCGACGATCCCCAGGTGGACGCCGAGCTGCGGCGACTACGCTACTACGGGATGGAACGGACCTACTACGTCGTCCAGACCCCGGGACACAACAGCCGCCTCGACGAGGTCCAGGCGGAGATCCTCCGCCGCAAGCTGGGCCGCCTCGACGCCTACATCGACGGGCGGTGCGACATCGCGCGCCGGTACCGCGAGGGCCTCGGCGACACCCCGCTGGTGCTGCCCGGGCAGGCCGTGGGCAACACCCACGTCTACTACGTGCACGTGGTGCGGCATCCCGACAGGGACCAGATCATCGACGAGCTGGGCCGGTGCGGGATCTCGCTGAACATCAGTTACCCGTGGCCGGTGCACACCATGAGCGGATTCCGGCACCTCGGGGTCGAGCGGGGCGCACTCCCGGTCACGGAACACCTCGCGGAGCAGATCTTCTCCCTGCCCATGTACCCGTCGCTCCCACCGCGGGACCAGGACCGGGTCATCACCGAACTGCGCAGGGTGCTCGGCGCCGGGTAGCGGCCCAGCCTCCACCCGGCGAGCCTCATTCTCGAGCGAGCACGTCGCACGTCTGCCGGAGCCCCTCCTCCAGGCGGGTGCTCGCGATCCACCCGGTCTGCTCGGAGAACGGCCCCGGGTCGACCACCGAGGATCTCGCGTCGGTCGGGGTCGCGCCGTCCGGCGGTTCCACGTACTCCACCGGCACCGGCGTGCGGCCCAGTCGAGCGGCGGCGGCCTGGGCGGCGAGGGTGAACAACCGGGTCAGCGTGACCGCCTCGCCGGTGCCGATCGACCACGGCCGGCCTGCCAGCCCGTCCGGGGCGGCGACCGCCCTCCCGACGGCGTCGGCGACGTCCCTGATGTGCACGAGGTCGCGCTCGGCGCTCCCGTCTCCCCAGATCGTCAGCGGCCGATCGTCCAGCGCGGTGCGCAGGATCCCCGCGACGACCCCCCGGCCCACGGTTCCACCCGGCCCGGCCGACCCGTAGACCGTCGGCAGGCGCAGCGAGATCCCCCGCACTCCCCCGCGCCGGGTGGCCTCCATCAGGAGATCCTCGGCCTCCGCCTTGTGCTGCTCGTACCGCGAGAACTCTCCGTGGGCCGAGTGATCGAGGGAGGCCGTGGAGTCGAGGGAGGTCGCGTGGTTGAGGGAGGCCGCGTGGTCCAGGGAGGCCGTTCCCGGCACCACGACGACCGGCGGTGGCAGAGCCGGATCACGGGCGCTGCCGACTGCGGCGAGAACCGACTCCACGACACCCACGTTGACCCTGCGCGCGGCCACGGGGTCGGCGTCTGCGTCCCGCCAGCTGCCGTGCGGCGCGTAGAGGACCGACACCACCACCACGTCTGCATCGGCGACCAGATCGCGGACCGCCCGGGGGTCGGTGACGTCCGCGGCGTGGCGGTGGACCTCACCCGCCGTGAGATCGGGACCCACTGTGGGTGGACGGCGCCCCACCAGCCGAAGTCGGACCCCGGGGCCGTGGAGACGTCGGGCGAGAGCACCGCCCACGTAGCCACCGGCCCCGAGGACCGCGACGGTGCTCGGTTCACACATGGCCCGGTTCAGACACTGTTCGGTTCACACACGGACCGGCTCGGGAGCGGGTTCCGACATCTCGTGAACCCTGGGCACGTACAGGAGCCACCGTCCTCCCGCGTCGAGGAACCCGGTCTCCCGCGCGGTGATCTCCCGGGCGTGATTCCACGCGAACAGGACCGCCACGTCCGGGTACGGGTCGGGGAAGTCCGCCGAGTCGACCACCGGGATCCGGGACCCCGGCGTGAGCAGACCCTGCTTGGCCGGGGTGTTGTCGAAGATCCTCGGGATCAGGTCGGGTCCGATCCCGCACATGTTGAGTACCGTCGCGCTCTTGGCCGTCGCGCCGTAGCCCACCACGGTGAGCCCCTGCGCCCGGAGCTCGGTGAGCGCCGCGTCGAGATCCCGGCGGATATCCGATACCCGGTGCGAGAACGCCTCCAGGGTCGCCGGTTCCGTCAGCCCCGACCGCTCCTCTGCCGCGATCATCACGGTCACAGCGTCGGAGACCTCCCGCGCCCCCGACCGGGCGAGGGTGTACCGCACCTCGCCACCGTGCACGGGGAGCCGCTCCACGTCCACGAGCTCGAGGCCGTGACGACGCGCGAGCTCCTGTACCGACCGAGCGGAGAAGAGGTAGAAGTGCTCGTCGTAGATCTGGTCGAAGGAGGTCTTCTCGACGATGTCGCCGAAGTACGGGTCCTCGAAGACCATGATCCCGTCGGGCGCCAGCAACTCGTTCACACCGGCGAACACCGAGTCCAGGTACGGGATGTGGCACAGCGTGTTGGCGGCGTAGATCACCGTGGCCGGCCCGTGCTCCCCGCGGATCCGGACGGCGGACTCCTCCTCGAAGAAGTCCCCGAGAACTCGCACCCCCTTCTCGACGGCGAGTCGGGCGACCCCTGCCGAGGGCTCCACGCCCAGGTGGTGCATGCCGGCATCGGCCAGGTGGGACAGCATCGTCCCGTCATTGCTCCCCAACTCCACCACGAAGTCGTCTCCCCGGCCGGTCGTGTTCTCCAGGAACCTCGTGGCGCCCCCTTCGAAGTGGGCGCGCATCCCGGCCGAGCCGCCGGACATGAAGGGGTAGGACTCGTGGAACATCTTGTCGCGGTCCACCTCCTCCATGAGCTGGACCATCGTGCAGTCCAGGCACATGCCCACGGCTAGTCGGAACAGGTACTCCTGCGACTCGTCACCGGGGCGGCGGAACGCGTCGGAGAGCGGCTGCATGCCGAAGTCGTGGAACTCCTGCACTCGTCCGCGGCAGATCGTGCAGGGCTTGGTCGTCATCACAGATCCTTGGGTCATATTTCCTTGGCCTCGAGTCGGTACGGGTCGGTGCGTGGTCGGAACACGATGGGGTGAAGGTGATGGCCGGGTCCGGCGTACTCCGCCCGGCTCCTGGCGATCCCGGTGGAGAGATCCACCCGGCCGCTCACTCCGAGCTTCCGGTAGACATTGGTCAGGTGCTGTTCGACGGTGCTGACGGTCACGTGCAGGCGTCGCCCGATCGCGCGGTTGGTCAGTCCCTCGGCGGCGAGTTCTGCCACCCGGAGCTCCGCCCCGCTCAGTCTGTGGTCGTCCCCCTCGTCGTCGGGTCCACTGCCGCGTGGCGCGCGCCCTCCCGTCGGACCCGGGATCCCGGGGAGCATCCACGGAACGGTGTCACCGAGCACCGACCCGGGGAATCCGGCGCGGAGCGCGACGAGTTCGGCCCGAGCCCGTTCCACCACGGGTCCGTCGAGCCCGCACTGCACGGCCAGACGGTCGACGGCCTGGAGATCTCCCATCGCCGCCAACACCGCGCCGTTCTCCGCCAGGCGCCGTGCCCGGGCGAGGAGGACGCGCAGGTCGTGGAAGGTGGTGGCCATGAGATCGGGGGGACCGGACGGGCCGCTGGTACCGGCGGTGTGTACCTCGGCCGCGGCGAGACCCGTCGCCAGTGGGAAGCCGAGAGCCGCGCCCCAACGCCCGCTCGGCAGGATCCGGAACGCCCGGTCGACCAGCAGACGAGCCGCCGGCCGGTCCCCGGTGTGGACGAGCGTGGCGGCGCGCACCGTATGGAGTAGCGCGGACTCGACCGGGTCCGTGGAGGCCTCTGCGACCGCCTCGATGCGGGCCGTCCATCCCGAGAGGTCGGCGTCGGGACGGCGACTCACGAGGGCCTCCACGACGTGTGCGATCGCCTCGGGGACTGCCGGCCCGGAGAGGAGGTCGGCGAGGAGGTGATCGACAGCGGTCTGCAGGTCCACGTCGCCGTCATCAGGACGGGTCACCGCATCGATCAGCGACGTCCACGGGTCCAGGAGCGCGGGGGTGAGATCGCGGACCAGTTCCCGCTCCGGGCCGGCCCACCGCCCGTAGTACCAGGCGTAGGCCAGATGGATCTGGGTGATCACTCTCGGCGTCGGCAGGATCGGTCGGGATCCGAGCCCGGCGATGGCCCGCGTCGCGGCGCCCCGGTCCCCCCGGCGCAGTGCGGCCAGCACGACCGGAACGGCAGCGCTCTCGGGCGCACGGTTGTCGGTTAGGAACCGGACGGTCGGTGAATCCGCGTCACGCGCGGCGGCGGCGCGGAGGTGCTCGGCGGTGCCGTCGATCCTGAACCGCGACCCGTCGATCACCCCCACCGCGCCCAGCGCGTCGAGCAGAGTGCGGGCCTCGGCGTTCGACGTCCCGAGCATCGAGGCGAGGGCCGAGGCGGAAGCGGTGGAGCAGACCGGAACCATGGCCAGTAGACCGCAGAGTTGCTCCGCCTCCGGCCCCAGATGGCGCAGGGCCGAATCGACGCAGCGGAGGTAGGCCCGCCCGGCCCGCAGGGGCGGTCCCGAGCCGTCCAATGTGGCGAGATCCGCGATCAACGCGCTGGCGAGAGCCGGACTACCGTTCGCGCCCTCGATGACGGCATCGGTCAGGGGGGCGTCGTCGACGCCGGCGTCCGCGAGCGCCGCACGGACACCCGACGAGGTGATCGGCGGGACGTAATAGACATAGTCGGTGACGTCGGACAGGACGGAATCCGACCGGGCCGCGGGATTCCAGGGCCCGCCCGAGGTGTAGACGACCATCGCTCCCTGCCGCCGGAGCCATGGCCCGCGGTCCCTGAACGCTGCGAGCGAATGCTGGTCCGCGTACTCCACATCGTCGACGGCGAGCACGATCGGGCCGTCGGCGAGGAGGGGCGCGAGTGCCGCCAGGACCTGGTCGGGTGAGTCCATCGGCCGCCCCTGCTCCGGAAGGGTCACGGGGGTCGAGGGGTGGCGAAGACCGCCGTCGTCGAATTCCAGCGCGGAGCGGACCAGGTCGAGCACGGCTCCGTCAGTATCCCGGTGTTCGGGAGAGCAGGTGACGTAGACGACGCGAGCACCGGAGGCTCTCGCCCGGTCGACGAAGGCACGGAGGATGGCGGTCTTGCCGGACCCCCACGGGCCCAGGATGGAGCAGACGCCTGCGAAGCGATCACCGGCGGAGGCGAGTGAACCGAGGAGGAGGTCCACGAGCGCAGTACGTGCGTCGTCGTCCATCGGTCCTTCCCTGGCCGGTCGAGATCTGCCGGTCGAGATCTGTTGTGCACGAGCAGACTCGACCACCGTAGGGACCCAGTGCGGTCCCCCGGCGACGTCTGGGAGAACACACGGTGAAGGTGCTGCCAGAAAAAACTCATGTACGCGGAATGCTCCCCGAGTCACCGCGCACCGCCGGCGGGTATCGCGTCCTCGTCGTCGTCGTCGGGGTTCTCCTGGCCACCGGGGCGATCGGACCCGCAGCGGCGCCATTCCGGGCGCGCAACCCGGCGCCGCGGCGTGCCAGCCGACCCGCGGGCCGTCAGACTCCCCCGAACCACGCCCGACTGAGCTCGGCGTACCGCCCCTCCGACCGCAGCAGTTCCTGGTGGGTGCCCGATTCCACGATCCGGCCGTGGTCCATCACCAGGATCCGGTCCGCGGTCGCGGCCTGGCTCAGCCGGTGGGCCACCACCAATCCAGCCCTGTCTTTCAGCACCGCGGCCGCTGCCGAGTCGAGGCGTCGGGCACCGGCGGACCCGGCCTCGGCGGTGGCCTCGTCGAGGATCACCACGTCCGGGTCGGCCAGCTCCACGCGGGCCAGGGCGATCATCTGGGCCTGCATCGGATCGAGCGGGTGCCCGCCCTCCCCGATCACGGTGTCGACGCCGTCGGGCAGGTCATCGACCCAGTCCGCCCCGACGGTCTGCAGGGCCGCGCGTACCTCGGCGAGGCCGGCCTCGGGGCGGGGCGCACGGACGTTCTCGGCGATGGTGGTGGCGAAAGAGTGCACCTCCTGGGAGACCATGGTGATGTGCTGCCGCAGGGCCAGCGGGTCGACGTCGGCCAGCGGCACCCCGCCCATGCGGGCGCTCCCGTGGGTGGGCACCACAGACCCGGCGGCGACCAGCGCCAGGGTGCTCTTGCCTGCACCGGTGGACCCGACCACGGCCACCACCTCACCCGGCGCGACGGTCAGGTCGACGTCGATCAGGGCCGGTGCTCCCCCGCCGTAGGAGTGGCTGACGCCGGACAGGTCCAGCGCACCGTGCTGGTCGGTGGCCGACTCGAGCGTGGCGGTGCGCTCGGGCACTGGCATGGTGATCACCCCGACCATCCGGACCAGCGAGGCCCCGGCGGATTGGACCTGGTCGACCATGCCCACCAACGCGCCGATCGGGTTGAACAGTCGGTGGAACAGCAGCGCGGCGGTGGTCACGGCGCCGGCGGTGAGCGTGCCGGCGTCCACCAGGACAAACCCGACGACCAGTAGCAGCCCGAGGACCGTGACCTCGGCGCGGTTGTTCCGGCTGAAGGCGCGGGTGACGAAGTAGAACACCCGGATGGACAGGTCCCGCGCCCGCCCGGAGGCGCCGGTGATCCGGTCCAGCTCGGAGTCCTGGGCATCAAAGGCGTGCAGGGTCCGGGATCCGGTGATGCCGCCGAGGAGCCGGCTGGCACGGGTGCCGAAGGCGGCCCGCTCCGCGGCGTAGATGGGGCCGGACCGGGGCAGGTACCAGCGCAGCGTGGTCCAGTACATGGGCAGCGCGACCAAGCCCACCAGCCCGAGCCTCCAGTCCACCGTGGCCAGCCCGACCCCGGACACGATCACCGTGAACAGCGATTGCACCACCAGCGGGACCACGGCGGTAGCGGCCTGGCTGATCTCGCGGGCGTCCTCGGCCACGCGGGAGACCAGGTCGCCGGTCTCCGTGGTCTCCATCTGCGCCGCGCCCAGGCGCAGGGAGCGGTCCATGACCATCTCACGCAGCCGAGCCACGGTGGGCTCGGTCAGCTGGGCGAGCCAGGCCTGTCCGGCCCAGGTGCAGGCGGCGCCCACGATGCCGGCAGCGGCGATCGCCCCCGCACCGACCCACACCGCGGCGTAGTCCTGGCTTCCGGGCAGGACGTCCACGAGCCAGCCGATCACCCACGGCGCCACCAATCCTGCGACGGAGGCGACCAGGCCGGTCAGGCAGACCAGCAGGAGGTATCCCCGGCGTTCCTTGAGCAGCGGCCACAGCACGGCGAGGGACTCGCGGCCGCTCGCCAGGGGCAGGGTGCCGGTGGTCACCAGGGCCCCGGCGGCGCCCGGCGCTTCTGCAGCACCGGTCTCGGTGTGTGTGGCGGTGCTGATTCCGGTACCGCTGGTGTCTGTGCTGCTCATCGGTCGACCGCCGTCCGGTAACTGGCTGACGACTCGCGCAGCTCGAGATGGGTGCCTGAGTGCGTCTCGCCGCTCCGCGGAAGGTGGACCACCCGGTCGGCGGTCGCGAGGAACGGCGGTGAGGAGGTGACGATCAGCGTCGACCGCCCCGGCCGGCTCGTACGCAGCCGGCGCACGGCCTGGGCGATCTCCCACTCGGTCACGGCGTCCACTGCGCTGGTCGGGTCGTGCAGCACCAGCACGTCCGGGTCGGCGTGCAGAGCGCGGGCGAGCGCGATCCGCTGGCGTTGGCCGCCGGAGAGGTTGCGGCCCCCCTCCTGGACTACGTGGTCAAGGCCGTCGGGGAGGTGCTCGATGATCTCCGCGACGGCCGATGCGCGGAGGACGTCGTCGGAGACCGGGACGCGGACGTGGGCCTCGCCGTCGTGATGTGCGCCGTCACCCCCGCCGTCGTCGCTCGTGCTGCCGTGTCCCCCGCCGTCGTGGCGCATCGCGATGTTGGAGCGGATGGTGCCGACGAACAGATCCACGCGGTGGGGGGCGACGACGACGTGGTCGGCGATCGCCGCGGCCAGGCTGCTGCGTCGATGCCCACCGACCAGCACGGCGTCGGCCCCGTCGCTGTGGCCGGCCATCGCCAGGGTCACCGCGTCGGCGGCGGCCGGCTGCTCGACCACCAGCGCGACGATCTCCCCCGCCGCCACCTCGAGGTCCAGT
>NZ_JAALEA010000376.1 GCF_014145145.1 Dietzia cercidiphylli | reverse complement strand
CGTCGGGCAGCTCCAAGCCGCTCACCTGCAGGTGCGATCCCTCGGGGACCTCCGATCCGGACTCGTCGACCGGCGCCGACGCCTGCAGGTCGACCAGCCGCTGCGCGGCACCGTGGGACCGGGCGAAGATGCTCACCATGGCCGTGATGAGGCGGACCGGTTCCTCGAAGAACACGGCCACGCCGACCACCGAGACCAGCGTGCCGATCGCCATCTCCCCGGACAGCACTCGGTAGCCGGCGGCCAGCAGGACCAGGGCCAGTACGACGGCCATGCCGAGCGACCCGATGCCCTGGACCCGGCCCGTCCGCTCGGCGGTGACGATGCCCGCGTCGGCGGCGGCACGGGAGGCGTCGCGGTACTGCTCAGCCGCCCAGCGCTCCCCGCCCCCGGCCTTGAGCACGCGCAGACCCGTCATGATGTCGGTGGCGCGGCTGCTCGCCATGCCGATGGCCGTCTGCTGGGCGGTGCTGTGCCGGGAGATGACGCGGCTGGGCAGCGCCACCAGCACCAGACTCAACGGGACGCCGATCAGGACGATCAGCCCCACTAATAGATCGGTCCACAGCAGGTAGGCCGAGATGCCCACGATGCCGATGAGCGCGGACCCGCCCAGGGCGATCTGGCGGAACACCAGGGCCGCGACGTCGGCGTCGGCCGAACACACGGACAGCACGTCACCCGAGCTCGCGTCGTCCATGGCGCGACGCCTGGTCAGCGGCACCCGGGTGGCCTCCACCCGCAGATCGTGCGCCTCTTCTTGGAGTGCGCGGTTGCTCAGTCTGGCGCCGAAGCGATAGCTCAGGCTCAGCACCGTGAACAAGGCGATGAGCCCGAGGACCGACCACAGCATCGCGGTCGCGTCGAGAGGGATGATCGCCCGGTCGACGATCACACCGATCGCGATGGGCACCAGCGCCTCGCAGAGCTGCCACATCGTCATGAGCACCAGCCCGGGGCCCACGAGGCGCTTTCGACGGCCGATCGCCCGGAGCAGGAGCCCGTTCGCGGTCGACGGGATGCCGGTGTCCTGCCGGCGCGTCGATGTGGGTGCTGACATGCGTGTGGGGCTCCCGCCGATGGTGAAGGGCGTCTGTGGGTCTCGCCGACTCACGACACTAGTTCCACCCGGGAACCCGGCGGTCTACGGTCCCTTCCGGCTGCGGCCTACGCGTCCCCCTACGGCGCCGTGGTCCCCACCGAGTACGCCGCCGCGGAGTCGCGCACATCCATCACGTACTCCCGCGAGGCGTTGTAGGCCAGCACGGCCCGCTGCCAGTTCTCGGCAACCGAGAGGTCTCCCCCGTTCTCGCACAGCAACCGGGCGGCGGCCACGGCGGCGTCGTCGATCTGGTTGGGGTCGGCCCGCCCGTCGCCGTTGGCGTCGACTCCGTACTTGCGCCACGACTCGGGGATGAACTGCATGGGCCCCACGGCACGGTCGAACTCCTGGTCTCCGTCCAGTTCCCCGCCGTCGGTGTCCGGGATGTTGGCGAATCCGGGCGAGCCGTCCAACTGGATACCGATGATCGGCGGCAGCGCGTAGCCGTCGTCGTTCAGGGAGGCTCCCCGGTAGCGACCGTGCCGGGTCTCCACGTGCCCGATCCCGGCGAGGGTCGTCCACGCCAGGTTGCACTCGGGCCGGGTCTGCCGCATGGTCTCGGCGGCGTTGCCGTAGGCGGCCAGGGCGGCGACCGGGATGTTCATCTGCTCGTTGATCCCCTGCGCCCAGGGCCGCAGCTGATAGGAGGTCCGGCCGGGGGCATTGATGTCGACGGCAGGGACGGGAGCTCCGGCGGCGGGTGGGATGCCGGGCGGGATGGCGACCGGGGCTTCACGGGTGGGCCCGTACGAACAGGCTGATGCCACCACGGCCGCGGCGAGGGACAGGGCCACAGCGCAGCCGCGGCGGGGGCGAATAGTCATTGAGTGCCATTCTGCCGAAAACTCGCCACGGCCCGCCTCGGGGGATTCCCTGATCTCACCCGCACCTGCCCTGATTCACCCGCGCGGGCCGTACCCCCCGGCCAAAGCGGTGAACTCGTCCAACAGGGCCGCCCGGCTGATCTTGGGTTGATCCAGCACCCAGCGCACGGCCACGTTCTCCACTGCCATCACGATCACCCACGCGCGCGCGGCGGGATCACCGGCCGTGACCCCCGCCGCGGAGAGGTAGACGGCGAGGAGTTCACGCACCCGGAGCTCGAGTGCGTGCTGCGCGGCCCGGTGACGCACGGCGGGAAGTTCCTCCCACACGATCCGCAGCAGCCCGGCGTCCACCTCCAGCGCGGTCAGCAGGGCGTCGGCGATGGAGCGGACCGTGCCGGGGTTCTGGACGTCGACTGGACCGGCGCCGGCGAGCGAGGCGGCAACCCGGTCGGAGATCTCCGCCGACCATCGGTCCATGACCTCGGTGACCAGGGCCGATTTGTCCGGGAAGTACTGGTACAGCGAGCCCGGGCTGACCCGGGCCTCGTCGGCGACGCGGTTGGTGGTGAACGAGTCGTAGCCGTCGCGCACGAGCACGACGCGAGCCGCCTCCACGATCCTCTCGACCATCGCCCGGGAACGTGCCTGCTGGGGGACCTTTCTCATGAACGCGAATTGTATGCGAGTAATTACTCGCGTCATAGTTGCACCATGACCACAGCGCCTGAGCGTGACACCGTCACCTCCTCATACCCCACCCGATACCGCGAGGCCGAGGACCGCTCCCGCCGCATGGGTCGCGCCCTCAAGCACATCGCCCGCGTGGACCAGATCGACGAGCAGCTCATGGACCGCCTGGGCCGCGGATACCTGGAGAAGGACGAGCCCGGCGCCCGCCTGGCCCGCGCCATGCGGCTGCGGTCCGGCGAGCCCGGGGCCGTGAGCCGGCGGCAGCTCGACGAGGCCCTCACGAGCGGCTCGGCGGGCCTGCCCGACGACGCCCCCGAGGTGCTCCGCGAGTACATCGCCCTCCTCGAGGACACCCCGGACTGGGTCGACTGGGACCAGATCGCCCACGGCCAGAAGGTGTACCTGCGCCTGGGCCAGAACGCCGCGGACATCCTGCTCCAACTCTCGCTGATCGGCGGCTACCGCTTCGGCGGACCCACCGACCTCCTGGTGGCCACCGGCGGCCTGACCGGCAACACCACGCTGCGTCGCCTGGCCGAGACCAGCCACTGGACCATGTCCCTCTCGATTCCCGACGGGCTGCGGCCGGGCGGCGAGTCGTGGCGCCTGACCGGGCACGTGCGGGCCATGCACGCCGTGGTCAACGAGGCGATGGAGCCGCGCTGGGACACCGGACGGTGGGGACTGCCCATCAGCCAGAGCGACCTGGCCGCCACCCTCGGCCTCTTCGACGCCGTTGTCCTGTTGGGCGTGCGCACCCTGGGCGTGCCGATGTCCCGCCGGGACTCCGACGCCGTGATGCACGTGTGGCGCTACGTGGGATGGCTGATGGGGGTCGACGACGACTTCCTGGTCGGCCGCGAGAGGGACCGGCACCGGATCAACTATCACATCCTGCTGGCCCAGGCAGGGCTCAGCGAGGCTGGACCGCAACTGACCCAGGCCCTGGTCGCGGCGCAGCGTCAGCGCAAGCGCAGCGGGCCGCTCCCCGGCGTGCAGGCGTGGCTGGGGCACGAGCGACTGCTGAGCATGCTCACGGTGCTACTCGGCCGCGAGTCCATGCGCGAGTTCGGCCTGCCCGTCCGGCCGCCGTGGGCGCATGCCTACCTGGTGGCACTGAACGGGCTGCGGTACCGCACCCCGTGGGGCCGCGCCCGGCTCGATGCGTGGGGGGAGAAGGTCCGCGACCGCGAGCGCAAGCAGACCTTCGGCGATGCCGCCGCCGATATCGGTAGGCCGCTCGCCTCGTGAGGTCCGTTCGCCTGATCTGCGCCCATTAGGCCCTTTCGGCTAATTGCTCGAAATTAGGCATTTTCACCTCCTGTCGGCCGGATGTGGGAAGATCGCCTCATGTACGTGGTGACGATCGACCAGCGCGGTAGCCGGGTCGCCGACGACCTGGTGCCGGGACTGCTCGAGGCCCTGGCGGTCATCCCCTGCGCGGCCGCCTTCGAGCGGACGGCCGGCGACGAGGTCCAGGGCCTGCTGACCGACCCCGCCGCGGTGCGCCGCGCACTGCTCGTGGCGCTACGC
>NZ_JAALEA010000375.1 GCF_014145145.1 Dietzia cercidiphylli | reverse complement strand
CCCCGCCGTCCCCGCACCCGCGCCGGCCCCGATCAGCAGTGCCGACACGGCCACGGTCGTCGCCCGGAGTGCGACGGGGGTGCGTGGGCGCGCTCCCCCGCGTCCCGCCGTGCGGCGTCCGTCCCGATGGATATCCGGCCTTCTCGTCATTTCCCGATCCCGTCCTCGTGCGCGACGCGGCCCACGGGAACTGACGCCCCGGGCCGCAGGGTGAACTCCGGCTCGGTAGCCGATGACACAATACTGACTTGTCGTATCAAGACTAGGATTTTGTTACATCCCCACACGCCGCCGGCCCGGCCCCGAGTAGTCGGGGCCGGGCCGGGGGTGAGAGTGGAGCGACTCTCCTACTTCGCGCGCTCCAGGACCTCGACGACGCGGTAGCGCTTGGTGGCGGACAGCGGGCGGGTCTCCATGATCCGCACGCGGTCGCCGACACCGGCGTCGTTGGTCTCGTCGTGCGCCTTCACACGCTCGGTACGGCGCATGATCTTGCCGTAGAGCGGGTGCTTCACGCGGTCCTCGAGTTCGACGACGATGGTCTTGTCCATCTTGTCGGACACGACGTACCCGATCCGCACCTTGCGGCTGTTGCGCTCGGTGTTCTCGCTGGCCTCAGTCACGGCTGCTTCCTTGTCACTCACTTGGCATCACCCGGCGCCGCCGACAACCCGAGCTCGCGCTCGCGGATGACGGTGTAGATGCGTGCGATGTCGTGACGGACGACGCGCAGGCGACGGTTGTTGGTCAGCTGACCGGTGGCCATCTGGAAGCGCAGGTTGAACAGCTCCTCCTTGGCCTCACGAAGACGCGCGGTGAGCGCATCGGCGTCGAGTTCACGCAACTCGGGGGCGGTGGTTCCACTAGCCATCAGAACTGCTCCTCCCGGGTCACGATACGGGTCTTGCACGGGAGCTTGTGCTGCGCGCGGCGCAGCGCCTCGCGTGCGGTCTCCTCGTTCGGGTACGACATCTCGAAGAGGATGCGACCCGGCTTGACGTTCGCGACCCACCACTCGACGGATCCCTTACCGGAACCCATGCGGACCTCGGCGGGCTTCTTGGTCAAGGGGCGATCGGGGTAGATGTTGATCCACACCTTGCCGCCACGCTTAATGTGGCGGTTGATCGCGATACGCGCGGACTCGATCTGACGGTTGGTGACGTACGCCGGCTCGAGAGCCTGGATGCCGTACTCACCGAACGTCACCTTGGTGCCGCCCTTGGCCCCGCCGCTACGGCCGGGGTGGTGCTGCTTGCGGTGCTTGACGCGCTTGGGGATAAGCACTGTCACGCCTCCCTGGTCTGATTCTGCGGAGCCTGGGCGGGGGCCTCGGCAGCCGGACCGGAACCGGCGCGGCCGGTCTCGGTGCTGGTGGCCGTGGTGCCCTGGGCGCCGGAACGACGCGGCCGGCCTGCGCCACGCTCGCGGCGCGGTCCTCGGTCGGCACCGCCGCGGTTGCTGGACTGGGCGTACTGATCGGACTCGCGACGACCGCCGACCACGTCACCCTTGTAGATCCACACCTTGACGCCGATGCGACCGAAGGTCGTCTTGGCCTCGTAGGTGCCGTAGTCGATCTCGGCACGCAGGGTGTGAAGCGGGACGCGACCCTCGTGGTAGCGCTCCGAACGCGACATCTCGGCACCGCCGAGACGACCCGAGCAGACCACCTTGATGCCCTTGACCTGCGGCTGACGCATCGCGGACTGGATGCCCTTACGCATCGCGCGGCGGAACGCCACGCGGTTGGAGAGCTGCTCCGCGATGCCCTGGGCCACGAGCTGGGCGTCGGCCTCGGTGTTCTTGATCTCGAGGATGTTGAGGTGGACCTGCTTCGCGGTGAGCTTCTCGAGCTCGCCGCGGAGACGGTCGGCCTCGGCGCCACGACGACCGATCACGATGCCCGGCCGGGCGGTGTGGATGTCGACGTTGACGCGGTCGCGGGTACGGGAGATGTCCACGCCCGAGATGCCGGCCCGCTCCATGCCCTTGGACAGGAGCTGACGGATCTTGATGTCCTCGGCGACGTAGTCCGCGTACTGCTTGTCGGCGTACCACTTGGACGTCCAGTCCGAGGTGATGCCGAGACGGAAGCCGTGCGGCTGGATCTTCTGTCCCATTTAGCGGGCACCTCCCTGGTTACGACGACCCCGGCCGGTGGAACCGGCCTTCTCGGGCACGCTGGTCACCTCGACGGTGATGTGGCTCGTGCGCTTACGCACTCGGAACGCACGACCCTGGGCACGCGGACGGAACCGCTTCAGGGTCGGGCCCTCGTCGGCGAACGCAGCCGACACGACCAGGGTCCGGGGATCCAGGTCGAGGTTGTTCTCGGCGTTCGCGATGGCGGACGCGAGGACCTTGCCCACCGGCTCGCTGGCGGCCTGCGGGGCGAACCGCAGGATGTCCAACGCGTCGGAGGCGTCCTTGCCCCGGATCAGGTCGATCACACGACGCGCCTTCATGGGCGTGACGCGGACGAACTTGGCGGTGGCCCGGGCGGAGAGCTGCTGCTCGTCCTGCACCGTGCCTTCGGCGGTCTTGCTGGTATCAGTGCTCATCGGCGCTTACTCTTCCGATCGTCCTTGATGTGCCCCTTGAACGTGCGCGTCGGCGCGAACTCGCCGAGCTTGTGACCCACCATGGAGTCGGACACGAACACGGGCACATGCTTGCGGCCATCATGGACGGCGAACGTGTGGCCGATGAAATCGGGCAGGATCGTCGAGCGACGCGACCAGGTCTTGATGACCTGATGAGTACCCTTGTCGTTCTGCGCGTCCACCTTCGCGAGGAGGTGCTCGTCGACGAACGGACCCTTCTTGAGACTACGAGGCATCCTAGTTTCCCTCCTTAACGCTTCTTACCGGTGCGACGGCGACGGACAATCATCTTGTCGCTCGCCTTGTTGGGCTTGCGGGTCCGGCCCTCGGGCTGGCCCCACGGGCTGACGGGGTGACGTCCACCGGACGTCTTACCCTCGCCACCACCGTGCGGGTGGTCGACGGGGTTCATGACCACACCGCGGACGGTCGGGCGGACGCCCTTCCAGCGCATGCGGCCGGCCTTACCCCAGTTGATGTTCCCCTGCTCGGCGTTGCCGACCTCGCCGATCGTCGCGCGACAGCGGACGTCGACCCGGCGGATCTCGCCGGACGGCATGCGGAGTGAGGCGTACGCGCCCTCCTTGCCGAGCAGCTGGATCCCGGCACCGGCGGCGCGTGCCATCTTGGCACCGCCCCCGGGACGGAGCTCCACGGCGTGCACGACGGTACCTGCGGGGATGTTGCGGAGCGGCAGGTTGTTGCCGACCTTGATATCGGAACCGACACCCGACTCGACCTTCATGCCCTGCTTGAGGTTCCGCGGGGCCAGGATGTACCGCTTCTCGCCGTCCGCGTAGTGCAGGAGGGCGATGTTGGCGGTGCGGTTGGGGTCGTACTCGATGTGGGCGACGGTGGCGTCGACGCCGTCCTTGTCATTACGACGGAAGTCGATGACACGGTACTGGCGCTTGTGGCCACCGCCCTTGTGACGGGTGGTGATCCGACCGTGACCGTTACGGCCACCGGTCTTGTGTAGTGGGCGAAGCAGCGACTTCTCGGGCGTCGAGCGGGTGATCTCGGCGAAGTCCGAGACGCTCGAGCCGCGACGGCCGGGCGTCGTGGGCTTGTACTTGCGGATAGCCATGAGGTTCTCTCGTCCTTAACTCTTCCCGCCGTCAGGCGGTCAGACCCGGGATCTCGATGGGCTTGCTGTCGGCCGCAAGGGTCACGATGGCGCGCTTGGTGCTCTTGCGCTGTCCGAACCCGGTGCGGGTGCGCTTACGCTTGCCCTGACGGTTGGCGGTGTTGACGGACTCCACCGTGACGCCGAAGATCTCCTGGAGGGCGATCTTGATCTGCGTCTTGTTGGCGTCCGGGGCGACCAGGAACGTGTACACGCCCTGCTCGAGCAGGCCATAGGCCTTCTCGGAGACGACGGGGGCGAGGATCACGTCCCGGGGATCGGCGACGGTGCTCACTTGTCGGCCTCCTTCGCGGCGGTGTTCTCCGTGCCCGGGGCACGCTTGCTGGCCTGCGAGACGAACGCGTCCAGTGCCTCCACCGTGAACACGACGTCGTCTGCACGCAGCACGTCGTAGGTGTTCAGCTGATCCGGAGCGATGGGATGGACGTGGTCCAGGTTGCCCACCGAGCGCCACGCGGCGACGTCCTCGCGGCCGACGACGAGCAGGAACTTATTGCGACCGGACAGGCTTCCGAGGAAGTCCCGCACGCCCGCCGTCGACGGGGTCTGACCCTCGACGAGCTCGGTGACCACGTGGATACGATCGCTGGCGGCCCGGTCGGACAGGGCACCGCGGAGGGCGGCGGCCTTCATCTTCTTGGGGGTGCGCTGCGAGTAGTCGCGCGGCTTCGGACCGTGGACCGTGCCACCGCCGGTGTAGGCGGGGGCGCGGGTAGAGCCCTGGCGGGCGCGGCCGGTGCCCTTCTGGCGGAACGGCTTGCGGCCACCGCCACGGACCTCGCCGCGGGTCTTGGTCGAGTGCGTGCCCTGCCGCGCCGCGGCGAGCTGAGCCACGACGACCTGGTGCATCAGCGCCAGGTTGGGCTCGACGCCGAAGATCGCGGCGGGCAGCTCGACCGACCCGTCGGCCGAACCGGCCGGGGTACGGACGTCAAGCTTGAGATTCACGGTGTTCTCCGTCGTGGTCATGCGCGCGCACCGCCCTTCACTGCGGATCGGACCATCACGAGGCCGCCGTTGCGGCCCGGGATGGCGCCCTTGATCAGGAGGACGCCGGCTTCGGCATCGACCTTGTGGACCTTGAGGTTCATGGTGGTCACGCGCTCGTTGCCCATGCGGCCGGCCATCTTCTTGCCCCGGAACACGCGGCCCGGGGTGGATGCGCCACCGATGGAACCGGGCCGGCGGTGCACGGCCTGGGTGCCGTGTGAGGCGCCCTGTCCGTGGAAGCCGTGACGCTTCATGGTGCCGGCGAAACCCTTGCCCTTGGAGGTGCCGGTGACGTCGACGAAAGCGCCGTCGGAGAACACATCCGCGCCGAGCTCCTGGCCCAGCTCGAAGGCTGCGGCCTGCTCCGCGTTGTCCAGCCGGATCTCCGCGAGGTGGCGACGCGGGGTCACACCCGCCTTGGAGAACTGGCCCGTGACGGGCTTGGTGACCTTACGGGGGTCGATCGCGCCGAACGCGATCTGGACGGCGTTGTAGCCGTCGGTCTGCTCTGTACGGATCCCGGTGACTACACACGGCCCGGCCTTGATGACGGTAACCGGGACGACCCGGTTGTTCTCGTCGAAGACCTGGGTCATGCCGAGCTTCGCGCCCAGGATTCCCTTGATCTCGGTAGTACTCATCTGTTCACTGTCTCCGCTGCACGTTGCTTGCTGACCGCTGCTCGGTCGGAGGTCACTGGATGTTGACGTCGACGCTGGCAGGCAGGTCGATGCGCATGAGCGCGTCCACGGTCTTGGGCGTGGGGTCGAGGATGTCGATCAACCGCTTGTGGGTGCGCATCTCGAAGTGCTCGCGCGAGTCCTTGTACTTGTGCGGCGAGCGGATGACGCAGTACACGTTCTTCTCGGTCGGCAACGGCACCGGGCCGACGACACGAGCTCCCGTACGGGTGACCGTCTCGACGATCTTGCGCGCCGAGGCGTCGATGGCCTCGTGGTCATAGGCCTTCAGCCTGATGCGGATCTTTTGTCCCGCCACTTCGTCCTCATTCTCCCCCCGCCCGTGAAGGCGGCTGTCGTGAGCGCCCTCGCTGCGCGGGGGACACTTCTGTGTTCGCTTGTCATACGTGACACCGTCTGACCGTCTACCACCCGGTCACATGCATCGGTGCTTCGTCGTGGAGGACCGCCGTCGCGCGCTCACGAACGTGACACGACCACGAGCCCTCCAGAGGACGGAGTGCCGCACTCCCGCGGGGCGAGGGTGACGGCGGAACCGATCCGCTGCCGCTGTTGATGTGTCACGACGCGTCCACGCGGTCGGGCGTGTCGCCCTCCCACTTTTCCGGCGGGTGATCGCTCACCCGCCCCGGTCGTGCTCGCCCGACCAACCCGGCGATCGCGGGGCCCGGGGGCCACACGAGTTCGCCGCCTTGTCCGGGCAACTCGACCAGTATGCCGCACGTACCCCACGGGATCAAAATCGCCGGGGCCGACGGGTCGGGGATGCCGCGACCGGCGTGCCGCGACTTCGGTAGCGTCGAGCCATCAGCGCCCATGCGCCTCGTCACCCAGGAGAGCCCCACGTGAACAGCCGACGCGAACCACGCGACCCCGCCGCCTACAAGCGGGATCGTCGCCAAGCCGTCCTGCGCCACCACCCGGACAAGGGCGGTGACCCGGACGAGATGCTCCGCGCGCTCGAGGAGGTCGACCGCAGACACGGGGTCGGCGGGCCCCGCCGCCCGGAACACGCCGCGACCGCCGAGCAGGTCGCCGCGGTGGCCGTGACCGCTCTGGCCGGGATGGCGGCGGTCGGTTTGTCCGTCGCCATGAGCGTCATGGGCCGGCGGCGGTAGCCGTCCCTCCCCCGGACGCCACGACGAACGAGGGAGGGGCGCCCCACCTCGCGGTGGGGCGCCCCTCCCTCATATGGTCCGGACTACTCGTCCGACCCGACGGGTCAGTCGATCACTTGATGATCTTGGTGACCTGACCGGCGCCGACGGTGCGGCCACCCTCACGGATCGCGAAGCGCAGGCCCTCGTCCATTGCGACCGGCTGGATGAGCTCGACGCTCATCTCGGTGTTGTCGCCCGGCATGACCATCTCGGTGCCCTCGGGGAGGGTCACGACGCCGGTCACGTCCGTGGTGCGGAAGTAGAACTGCGGACGGTAGTTGTTGAAGAACGGCGTGTGACGGCCGCCCTCGTCCTTGGACAGGATGTACGCCTGGCCCTCGAAGTTCGTGTGCGGGGTGTACGCGCCCGGCTTGATGACGACCTGGCCGCGCTCGACCTCCTCGCGCTTGAGGCCACGGACGAGCAGACCGACGTTGTCGCCGGCCTCGCCGTAGTCGAGGAGCTTACGGAACATCTCGATGCCCGTGATGGTGGTCTTGGTGGCCTTCTCCTTGATGCCGATGAGCTCGACATCCTCGTTCACGTTGATCTTGCCGCGCTCGATGCGACCGGTGACGACGGTGCCACGACCGGTGATCGTGAAGACGTCCTCGACGGGCATGAGGAAGGGCTTCTCCGTCTCACGCTCGGGGTCCGGGACGGAATCGTCGCAGGCCTGCATGAGGTCGCGGATCGCCTGGACCCACTTCTCTTCACCCTCGAGCGCCTTGAGCGCCGAGATATGGACGACGGGGGCGTCCTCGTCGAACTCCTGCGAGGCGAGGAGCTCACGCACCTCCATCTCGACGAGCTCGAGGATCTCCTCGTCGTCGACCATGTCGCACTTGTTGAGGGCGACGAGGATGTAGGGGACGCCGACCTGACGGGCGAGCAGCACGTGCTCACGCGTCTGCGGCATCGGGCCGTCGGTGGCGGCCACGACCAGGATCGCGCCGTCCATCTGGGCGGCACCCGTGATCATGTTCTTGATGTAGTCGGCGTGACCCGGGGCGTCGACGTGCGCGTAGTGGCGCTTCTCCGTCTGGTACTCGACGTGGGAGATGTTGATCGTGATACCACGAGCCTTCTCCTCCGGCGCCTTGTCGATCTCGTCGAACGCGAACGCGTCGTTGAGATCGGGGAAGGTGTCCGCCAGGACCTTGGTGATGGCCGCGGTGGTGGTGGTCTTGCCATGGTCGACGTGACCGATGGTGCCGATGTTAACGTGCGGTTTGGTCCGCTCGAACTTCGCCTTCGCCACTGTGTGTCCTCCTGGACTGGTCTGTCCCCACCTCGAGGTGGGCACTGCTTTGTGTGGGATCTGATCTTACTCATCGTGCCGTGGGGGGCACGAACCGGCGGCCACCCGGAGGTTCGACCGTGCGCCGCCGGCATCGGCCCCGCCCTACCTCTCGGCCGGGCGGGACCAGTACCGGTTACTCGCCGGTCGCCTTGGCGATGATCTCCTTGGACACACTCGCCGGAACCTCGGCGTAGTGGGAGAAGACCATCGAGTAGTTGGCCCGGCCCTGCGTCCGCGACCGGAGGTCACCGACGTAGCCGAACATTTCGGACAGCGGCACGTTGGCCTTGACGACGCGGGCGCCGGAGCGCTCCTCCATCGCCTGGATCTGGCCGCGGCGGGAGTTGATGTCGCCGATGACGTCGCCCATGTAGTCCTCGGGGGTGATGACCTCGACGGCCATGAGCGGCTCGAGGATCACCGGCTGACACTTGCGCGCGGCCTCCTTGAAGGCCATCGAGCCCGCGACCTTGAACGCCATCTCCGAGGAGTCGACCTCGTGGTACGCGCCGTCGACCAGCGTCGCCTTGACGTTGACCATCGGATACCCGGCCAGGACGCCGTACTGCATGGCGTCCTTGATGCCGTGGTCCACGGAGGGGATGTACTCCTTGGGCACCCGGCCACCGGTGACCTTGTCGGCGAACTCGTAGGTCTCGCCCTCCTCGACCTGCTCCTGCGGGAGCGGCTCGAGACGGATCTGGACCTTGGCGAACTGGCCCGAACCACCGGTCTGCTTCTTGTGGGTGTAGTCGTACTTCTCGACCGTGCCCTTGATGGTCTCGCGGTAGGCGACCTGGGGCTTGCCGACGTTGGCCTCGACCTTGAACTCGCGCTTCATCCGGTCGACGAGCACGTCCAGGTGGAGCTCGCCCATGCCGCCGATGACCGTCTGACCGGTCTCGTCGTCCAGCCTGACGGAGAACGTCGGGTCCTCGCGCGCCAGCTTCTGGATGGCCGTGCCGAGCTTCTCCTGGTCGGCCTTGGTCTTGGGCTCGATCGAGACGTCGATGACCGGGGCCGGGAACGTCATCGACTCGAGGATGACCTGGTTCTGCAGGTCACACAGGGTGTCACCCGTGGTGGTGTCCTTGAGGCCGATGAACGCGTAGATGTGGCCGGCGACGGCCTCCTCGACGGGCATCTCCTTGTTGGCGTGCATCTGGAAGAGCTTGCCGACGCGCTCCTTCTTGCCCTTGGTGGCGTTCTGCACCTGCGTGCTCGGGTCGATGCGACCCGAGTAGACGCGGACGAAGGTGAGCTCACCGAAGAACGGGTGCACGGCGATCTTGAACGCCAGCGCCGCGAACGGCTCGTCCTTGGAGGGCTGACGGCTGACGACCTTCTCCTCGTCGCCCACGGCGTGACCGTGGATCGAGCCGACGTCGAGCGGGTTCGGCAGGTACGCGATGACGGCGTCGAGCAGGGGCTGGACGCCCTTGTTCTTGTACGCCGAACCACACAGCACCGGGTAGATCTCGGCGTTGACCGTCATCTTCCGGATCGCGGCCTGGATCTCGGCCTTCGTCAGCTCCTCGCCGCCGAAGTACTTCTCCATGAGGGCCTCGTCGCTCTCGGCGACGGCCTCGAGGAGCTTCTCCCGGTACTCGTCGGCCTTGTCCTTGAGATCCTCGGGGATCTCCTGGACCGTGGCCTCGGTGCCGATCGGCGTGACGCCGGGCCAGACGAGGGCCTTCATCTCGACGAGGTCGATGACCCCGTCGAACTCGTCCTCCGCGCCGATGGGCAGCTGCAGGACGAGCGGCTTCGCGCCGAGCCGGTCGATGATGGTCTGCACGGTGTAGTAGAAGTCCGCGCCCATCTTGTCCATCTTGTTGACGAAACAGATGCGCGGGACGTCGTACTTCTCCGCCTGGCGCCAGACCTGCTCCGACTGGGGCTCCACGCCCTCCTTGCCGTCGAAGACCGCGACGGCGCCGTCGAGGACGCGCAGCGAGCGCTCGACCTCGACCGTGAAGTCGACGTGGCCCGGGGTGTCGATGATGTTGATCTGGTTGTCGGCCCAGAAACAGGTGACGGCGGCCGACGTGATGGTGATGCCGCGCTCCTTCTCCTGTTCCATCCAGTCGGTGGTCGAGGCGCCGTCGTGCGTCTCGCCGATCTTCCGGTTGACACCCGTGTAGAACAGGATGCGCTCGGTGACGGTCGTCTTACCGGCGTCGATGTGCGCCATGATGCCGATGTTGCGGACCTTGTTGAGGTCGGTCAGCACGTCCTGTGCCACGGATGGTCCCCGATCGTGAGTCTTAGGTGGCCCGGGCGGTCGTGTGGACCGTCCGAACCGGGTCTGTTGTCCTGGGCCGTGCCCCGCTTCACTCGCGCGGGAGCCGACCCTCGTTCAATGATGCCACCCTCGGGGCGGCCGGGGGGCCCCTGAGCGGTGACGCCCGGTGGGCGTCCCCCCGCTCCGGGGCCCGGCTGGATCACCAGCGGTAGTGCGCGAACGCCCGGTTGGCCTCGGCCATCTTGTGGGTGTCCTCGCGGCGCTTGACCGCGGCACCCAGACCGTTGGAGGCGTCGAGGATCTCGTTGGCGAGACGCTCGACCATGCTGTTCTCGCGGCGCTGCCGGGAGAAGGTCACCAGCCAGCGCATCGCCAGGGTCGTGGAACGCCCGGGGCGGACCTCGACGGGCACCTGGTAGGTGGCGCCACCGACGCGGCGGGAGCGGACCTCGAGGGCGGGCTTGACGTTGTCGAGCGCCTTCTTGAGGGTGAGGACCGGATCGGTACCGGTCTTCTCGCGGCAGATCTCCAGCGCGGAGTAGACGATGCGCTCGGCGGTCGTCTTCTTGCCGTCGAGGAGGATCTTGTTGACGAGCTGCGTGACCAGCGGCGAGCCGTAGACCGGATCGTTGATGAGCTGGCGCTTCGGGGCGGGACCCTTGCGAGGCATTACTTCTCCTTCTTGGCGCCGTAGCGGGAGCGGGCCTGCTTGCGGTCCTTCACGCCCTGCGTGTCGAGGGAGCCGCGGATGATCTTGTAACGGACACCCGGGAGGTCCTTCACACGACCACCACGGACGAGCACCATGGAGTGCTCCTGGAGGTTGTGGCCCTCACCGGGGATGTAGGCGGAGACCTCGATACCGCTGGTGAGGCGCACGCGGGCGACCTTACGCAGCGCGGAGTTCGGCTTCTTGGGGGTGGTGGTGTACACACGGGTGCACACGCCACGACGCTGCGGCGAGCCCTTGAGGGCAGCCGTCGCCGTCGAGGACTTCTTGTCCTGGCGGCCCTTGCGGACCAGCTGGTTGATGGTTGGCATGAACCGACTTTCTCTAGCTGGCGGCCTCCTCGGGGGCGACCACCGGTCACTGGGACGTTGCTCGTATCCGGACTCTCGCGCTCCCCGACGGGCGCACGGGCGACCACGTCAGCCGCTCTCGCTGGCCTACTGGGCACGATCCTCCAGCTCGCGTACTGCGAGCACGATGGTCAAGCCTAACCGCCCTCGTGAGGATCGGTCAAAACGCGGCCGGGGCGACGCCTCGGGCCGACGCCTGCGGGACCTGCGCGAGCACCAGGTCGAGGGTCTCGGCCCAGTATCGGATCACCTTCTCACGACGGGCCGAGTCGTCGGAGAGCACGTCCGCGAGCCCGAGCCCGCGGGCCAGGTCGAGGGTGGCCTGCAGGGGCCTGCGCACCCGCACGTCGCCGGGGTCGTGACCGAGGGCGGCGGCGGCGATCACCAGGACCTCCCGGGACATGTGGTTCTCGAGCGGCAGCACGCGGTCGCGCAACGCCGGATCGCTGGCCGCCGCGGTCCAGACGTGCAGCGCCGCCTTGAAGATGTCGGAGGTGTAGTGCTGGACGATGAGTCGGACCACGGCGACCGTCCGCTCCGGGCCCGGGTCGGGCAGATCGAGTCCCACGTTCCGGACGTCCTCGAGCCGCTGTTCGATCATGTGCCCGAGGGCGGCGGTGATGAGGTCCTCACGGGTCGGGAAGTGGTGTTGCGCGGCGCCCCGTGAGACGCCGGCGGCGGCGGCCACCGCGCCCACGGTGGTCGCCGCCCAGCCCTGCGTAGCGAGGAGGTCGATCGAGGCACCCAGGAGGCGTTCCCGCGTGAGGCGACTACGGTCCTGCTTGGGGGCCCGCTGCTCGGGTGCCGTCATTGCTCCTCCTGTTACCAGTCCTGCTCGTCGTAGATGATCACACCGCGGATGTTCTTGCCGTCGCGCATGTCCTGGTACCCCTGGTTGATCTCGTCGAGCCGGTACGTCCTGGTGACCAACTCGTCGAGCTTGAGGTTCCCGGCCCGGTACTGGTGCAGCAGGTGCGGGATCTGCTTGCGCGGGCCGGTGCCACCGAAGATCGCCCCCTGCAGGGTCTTCTGCTGCATGGCCAGGTCGAGGATGGAGATCTGCGCGTCGACGGCCATCATGTCCCCCAGCCCCACGACCACGCAGCGGCGCCCCTTGCCGGTGAGCATCAGCCCGGGCAGCAGGTCCTTCCCGTCCACCACTCCCATGGTGAGCAGGACCAGGTCCGCCATGCGCCCCCAGCTGAGCTCCCCCACCAGCGCCATGGCGTCGTCCATCGAGGCACACGTGTGTGTCGCCCCGAACTCCATCGCCTTTTCCCGCTTGAACTCCACCGGGTCCACGGCCACGATGACGCGCGCCCCCGCCGCGGCGGCGCCCTGGACGGAGTTGATCCCGATCCCGCCCACGCCGACCACCACCACGACGTCGCCCTCCTTGGCCTGGCCGATCTCGGTGGCCGAGCCCCACCCCGTGCAGACACCGCATCCGAGCAGGGCGGCCTTGTCCAGGGGGATGTCCTTCTCGATCTTGACGACCGAGGACTGGTGGACGGTGACGTGCGGCGCGAAGGTGCCCAGGACGCACATTGTCGCCACGGGCTCGCCGTCGGCGGTGTGCACCCGGTAGCCGTCGTCGCTGATGGCCCGGCCGCTCAGCAGCCCGGCGCCGTTGTCACAGAGGTTCTGCAGCCCCTCGGAACAGGGCGGGCAGGTGCCGCAGGCGGGGATGAACGCAAGAACGACGTGATCCCCCTCCTCGAGCCCGGTGACACCCTCTCCCACCTTGGTCACCACGCCCGCGCCCTCGTGGCCACCCATGATCGGATAGGTCTCGAACTGCAGGTCCCCCGTGAGCAGGTGCTCGTCCGAGTGGCACAGTCCCGAGGCGGCGAGTTTGACCTGCACCTCCCCCGCCTTGGGGTCGTCGATGTCGACGTCGACGATCTCCCAGGCGTCCTGCTTGGGTTCACGGATGATGGCTGCTCTGGTGCGCATGGCATTACCTCTCGGGTTGGACGCGGGCGATGTGGTGACGGTCACACATCAACGACATCGCATACGCTACGCGTCCGGCGTCGCCCAGGAGGGCGGTCGGCGCTCAAGAAATGCGGTCATCCCCTCGGCGACCTCGGCGGTGGTGAACAGGCGGGCGGTCACCCCGGCCAGGTCCTCTCCACGGGCGTCAAGATCGGCCAGCATCGGCGCCGCCAGCAGCGCCTTGTTCTCCGCCAGTCCCTGCGGTGAACAGGGCCGGAACGCGGCGACCAACTCGTCGACGGCGGCGTCGACGTCGTCGACCGCCTCCGAGAGCAGGCCGATCCGACTCGCGTGCGCCGCGTCGAACTTCTCACCGGTCAGCAGGGCGCGTGCGAGGTCCCGTGAGTTGATCCGCGCCGCCAGCGGCACCGAGATCATGGCCGCCGCCAGACCGAGGCGGACCTCGGTGAGCGCGAACGTCGACGTCGGCCCGGCGAGGGCGAGGTCGCAGGCGGCCACCAGTCCCATACCGCCGGCGCGGACGTGGCCGTCCACCGCGGCGATCACGGGCTTGGGGTGCGAGATGATCGCCCGGAGCAGCCCGAGGAACACCCGGGTCCGCTCGGCGGCCTGCGCCTCCGGGCTGCTCTGGTCGGCCCCGGCCGCGGAGGC
>NZ_JAALEA010000374.1 GCF_014145145.1 Dietzia cercidiphylli | reverse complement strand
TCCTCGCCGGCACGCCCGCCGGGCCCGCGGCGGCGCTGCCACAGAAGGTGCCCGGCGTCCGGGACGCCACCTCCGTGGCGGCGGTCGGTGGAGCGTTCCTCGCCACCCACTCCGACGGATCCGTGACCGCGTGGGGCGACTCGTTCATCGCGAGCGGGGGCCACCGCGGAGCCGAGCGTCAGCAGCCCACCCCGGGCCCGGTCCCCAAGGTCGAGAACGTGATCCAGGTGGCCGACGGGCAACTCAACGTCCTCGCCCTGCGCTCCGACGGCAGGGTGCAGGGGTGGGGGATCAATCTCACCCAGGTGATCGGCGAGCCGGACGGGACGCTGGTCCGCACGATCCGGGACGTCCCGGGTGCCGTCAGCGTGGCCAACCCGGGAGGGGCCGCCGTCATCGCCACCAGCACCGGAGAGGTGTGCGCGTGGGGCAACAACGTCCACGGACTGCTGGGCGTCGAACCGCGTGGAGGTCAGAGCCCGCGGGCGGTCAGGATCGAGGGCCTGACCGACATCGTCCAGGTGGCCGGCGGAAACGATTTCGCGCTCGCGCGGGATTCCGACGGGCACGTCTGGGCGTGGGGACGCATCGTCTCCGGGATGCTCGGCGACGGGGACGCCGAGGACACCTCCACCGCCTCGCCGCAGCAGGTGGTCGGCGTGCCGCCGATGGAGTGGATCGGCGCCTCAGGTGCCTCGTCGTACGGGATCGACCGGACGGGAAACCTGTGGGCCTGGGGCGGCGGCCTCCGGGCTGCCCCGTACGCCGGCGAGGACCGGCGCCCCTACCGCGTTCCGCTGCCGGGGCCCGCCCAGTCGGTGTCCGGCGGGGTCGTCCTGCTCGGACCGGACGGCTGACCGGCGACCGGGCGGCCGACCGACAGGGCGCCCGGACACGCCTCCGGTCCCGCGTGCCCGCACGGTGCATGAGAGAACACCGGCACCTCGGGTGCCGGTGTTCGTGAGATCAACTCATCCCGGTTCTGGTGCCCCACCGCCGGGCGGCCGAGCACCCCCGGGGGGTGCGATCACGACCGCGGAATGGCGTTCTACTTCCGCGGAATGCTGTTCTTCCGCAGCGCCAGGCGGCTTCCCGCCCAGTCCCCCAGGGCCGCGGTGCGGGTCTGAAGCATCCCGGCGGTCTGGGCCGACTCGGCGATGACCGAGGGCTCCACGTGGCCGTCGTTCCCCGTCTTGGGGGTGAGGACCCACACGGAACCCTCCTCCGCCAACGGGGTCACGACGTCCATGAGCCTGTCCACCAGGTCGCCGTCGCCGTCGCGCCACCAGAGCAGTACCGCGTCGACGATCTCGTCCGTGTCCTCCTCCAGCAGCTCCGACCCGACGGCGTCCTCGACGGCCTCACTGATCGACTCGTCACAGTCAGAATCCCATCCGACCTCCTGAACGAGCATGTCCTTCGTCAGTTCGAGCTGACCAGCAATCTGATCCGCCCCGTCCTGCTGGTTCGCCGCGGCGACCACCGTGGTGTTCCTCCCTCGTATCCGACTTCGTTCGTCTTGGTCTTTCGCTGACCAGGAACACTACCCGCGCACCCTCCCACGGGAAACGACTACCGCCTATTTGGGCGGTCAGAGCGCAGCCCCGTGTCGCGCATCACGCTTTGGGGCACAATCAGAGGAAGTCATGGGCCGACGACGGCCCGTGGCCGGTCGACCTCGCCATCCGCCACACACCCGCGGCGCGTGCGGTCGACCGGACACTGCACCCCGACATGTGTGGTGACCCCACCGGGTCGCCGCTGTACGTATCGCAGAAGTGAGGACGAGACGCATGACCGAGACCGTAGGCACCCGAGATGGTTCCGCACCCACCAACGTGCCGGTCCTCCGGGAGGGGGTCGCGTCCTATCTCGCGGACTCGGACCCCGAGGAGACGCAGGAGTGGATGGACTCCCTCGACGGCATGCTCGCGGAGGCGGGCCCCGAGCGGGCGCGCTACCTCATGCTCAGGCTCCTCGAGCGCGCCTCCAAGCAGCGGGTTCCCCTTCCGGCTCTCACCTCATCGGACTACGTCAACACGATCCCCACCAGCCTCGAACCCGAGTTCCCGGGCGACGAGTCGGTGGAGCGCACCTACCGGCGCTGGATCCGCTGGAACGCGGCCATCATGGTCCACCGCGCCCAGCGGCCCGGCATCGGTGTGGGCGGCCACATCTCCACCTACGCGGGCGCGGCCCCGCTGTACGAGGTCGGCTACAACCACTTCTTCCGCGGCAAGGACCACCCCGGGGGTGGTGACCACATCTTCTTCCAGGGGCACGCCTCACCCGGCATGTACGCACGCGCCTACCTCGAGGGTCGCCTCCGCGAGCACGACCTCGACGGGTTCCGGCAGGAGAAGAGCCACCCCGGACGCTCACTTCCCTCCTACCCCCATCCCCGCTGCCTACCCGAGTTCTGGGAGTTCCCCACGGTGTCGATGGGCCTCGGGCCCATGAACGCCATCTATCAGGCGCGGTTCAACCGCTACCTGCACAACCGCGGGATCAAGGACACCTCCCAGCAGCACGTGTGGGCGTTCCTCGGCGACGGTGAGATGGACGAGGTCGACTCGCGCGGAGCCCTGCAGGTGGCCGCGAACGACGCGCTCGATAACCTGACCTTCGTCATCAACTGCAACCTCCAGCGCCTCGACGGCCCGGTCCGCGGCAACGGGCAGATCGTCCAGGAGCTGGAGTCGTACTTCAGGGGCGCCGGATGGAACGTCATCAAGGTCGTGTGGGGCCGCGAGTGGGACGCGCTGTTCGAGAAGGACACCGAGGGTGCGCTCGTCTCCCTCATGAACTCCGTCTCGGACGGTGATTACCAGACGTTCCGCGCCAATGACGGCGCCTGGATCCGCGAGCACTTCTTCGGCCGTGATCCCCGCACGGCCAAGCTCGTCGAGGACATGACCGACGACGAGATCTGGGCCCTCCGCCGCGGCGGGCACGACTACCGGAAGATCCACGCCGCCTACAAGGCGTCGCTCGAGCACACCGGTCAGCCCACGGTGATCCTCGCGCACACGGTCAAGGGTTTCGGTCTGGGCCAGAACTTCGAGGGCCGCAACGCCGCGCACCAGATGAAGAAGCTGACGCTGGACGACCTCAAGCTGTTCCGCGACAAGCAGCTCATCCCCATCACGGACGAGGAACTGGAGGCCGACCCGACGCTGCCCCCGTACTACAACCCGGGTCCCAACTCGCCGGAGATCCGCTACATGCTCGAGCGGAGGAACGCGCTGGGCGGGCACGTGCCCGAGCGGCGCCAGACCTTCACCCCGCTCTCCGTCCCGGACATCGATTCCCTGGCCTCGCTCCGCAAGGGTTCGGGAAAGCAGTCGGTCGCCACCACGATGGCCCTGGTCCGCACCTGCAAGGAGCTCATGCGGGACGAGTCGCTACGCGATCGTCTGGTCCCGATCATCCCGGACGAGGCGCGGACCTTCGGGATGGACTCGTGGTTCCCGACCCTGAAGATCTACAACCCGCACGGGCAGAACTACACCTCCGTCGACCACGACCTCATGCTCAGCTACAAGGAGTCCAAGACGGGCCAGATCATGCACGAGGGGATCAGCGAGGCCGGGTCGGTGGCCGAGTTCACCGCCGCCGGCACCGCGTATGCGACCCACGGTGAGCCCATGATCCCGCTGTACATCTTCTACTCGATGTTCGGTTTCCAGCGCACCGGCGACGCCATCTGGGCGGCCTCCGACCAGCTCGCCCGCGGGTTCCTGCTCGGCGCCACCGCCGGCCGAACCACCCTCACCGGTGAGGGGCTGCAGCACATGGACGGCCATTCACCGCTTCTCGCCGCCACCAACCCGGGGATCATCTCGTACGACCCCGCATGGGGTTTCGAACTCGCCCACATCATGCGCGCGGGGATCGAGCGGATGTACGGGCCGGGCGCCGCCCATGAGAACGACACCGACGGGATCGACCGCAACGTGTCGTACTACATCACCCTCTACAACGAGCCCGTCCCGCAGCCGCCGGAGCCCGAGGATCTGGACTCCGACGCCCTGCTCCGGGGCTTGTACCTCTTCCGCAAGGCCGAGAAGGGCGCGCACAAGGCCTCGATCCTCGCCTCGGGTGTCGCGATGTACGCGGCCGCCGAAGCCCAGAAGACCCTGGCCGAGCGGTGGGACGTGGCCGCCGATCTCTGGTCGGCCACCTCGTGGAACGAACTGGCACGGGACGGTTACGAGTGTGAACGCCACGAGCTCCGACACCCGGATCAGCATGCCCGGACCCCGTTCGTCACCGCGTCTCTCGAAGGCAGCGAGGGACCGAAGGTCGCCGTGAGCGATTACCAGAAGGCGGTGCCGGACCAGATCCGCGGATGGGTCCCCGGTGACTTCACCGTCCTGGGCACCGACGGATTCGGGTTCTCCGACACCCGACCGGCTGCGCGTCGCTTCTTCAACACCGACGCCGAATCGATCATCGTCGCGGTCCTCGCCGGGCTGGTCCGCGAGGGCAGCCTCGAGAAGCGCACCCTGCTCGAGGCGGCCCGCCTGTACAAGATCGACGACGTCATGGCGGCGCCCGAGCCCACGACGGATCCCGGGGTGGCGTGACCGAGACGACCGGACCCGCGGCGGGGGCCGGGCCACAGACCGTACAGCCGTCACGGCGCCGATCCGCGAGGGCTCCGGATCAGCGACCGGTCTCGGATGCGCTGCTCAAGCGCATCACCCGGTACTCGGGGACGCTGTCGACGGAAGCGGTCCGGTCCCTCGAGGAGGACCTGCCGTTCTTCGCCGGGCTGTCCGCCGACCAACGGGCGGAGATCCAGCTGATCATCCAGAGCGCCGTGCGCGACTTCGTCACCTGGATGCGCAACCCCGAGGCCCCGCACACCGACACGATCGCGGGGTTCAAGCTTCTGCCCAAGGGCCTCGGTCAGGGCCTGTCCCTGCAGGAGACCGTGCAGCTCGTCCGCTCCACGTGCGAGTACTTCGAGCTGGTCATGCCGCGGATCACCCACAACGAGCGCCAGCGCGGGCTCATGATCGCGGCGGTGCTGAAATTCGGTCGCGAGCTCGGCTTCACCGCTGCCTCGGTGTACGCGGCCGCCGCCGAGAACCGGGGCGCCTGGGACACCCGCATGGAGGCGATGCTGGTCGACGCCGTCGTCCGCGGGGACCGGCACGCCGATCTCGCCTCCGGGGCCTCGGCGCTCAACTGGGATCCGACCACCGCTGCCACCGTCATCGTGGGGCGCCCCAGGGCGGATCTGGGGCTGGCGTCCGTGCCCGCCACGCACAAGGCCGCCGTCGCGGCGGGCAGGCACGCGCTGGCCGTGGTG
>NZ_JAALEA010000373.1 GCF_014145145.1 Dietzia cercidiphylli | reverse complement strand
ACGTCCAGGTCCCGCACGGTCCAGCTTCGCACCGGCGCCGGGACGCGCCACTCGCGGCGCCATGCCACCATCCGGAAGGCGAACACCAGCGCCGACAGGACGGTCGCGGCGACCGGCCCCCAGGTGTCGGTCCCCACCGCGACGGCCGTCAGGGCGGCCCCCGTCGCCGCCGGGATGACGTACAGGTTCGAGCCGCTGAACACCGCCGGGATCTCGTTGGCCACCACGTCGCGCAGGAGACCGCCGCCCACTGCGGTGACCACGCCGAGCAGCAGCGCCGACGCGATCGGCATCCCGTGGTCCAGCGCCCGGGCCGTGCCGAAGGTGCAGAACAGCCCGAGACCGGCGGCGTCGAACGTCACGATCAGCGTCCGCACCCGGTGGATGAGCGAGCCGAGCAGGTACACCACGATCGCTGCGACCACCGGGGGGACCAGGTAGACCGGCTGCGACAGCGCGAGCGGCGTGACGCCCAGCAGGACGTCGCGGATGATGCCGCCGCCCAGGCCGGCGAGCAGCCCCAGCACCAGACCACCGGTGATGTCGATGTCCTTCCGCGCCGCCAACAGGTTCCCGGACAACGCGAAGAAGAACACGCCCATCAGGTCGAACCACAGGACGAGTGGCGAGGACTCCACGACCGACCTCCTAGACCACCGCGTCCGCGGTGGAGCGGGCGTGGTGACGGCGACGGACGGAGCGGAACGTCCAGAGCTTGTTGACGACGAAGTTGATCGGCATCGTGATGAGGATCGTCAACAGCTGACTCCAGTACTCCCGGGAGTGGATCCCCGCGTCCTCGTGCCACCACGGTTCGGGCAGGTAGAGCGGGGAGGTGGGGTTGGTGAAGGCCAGCTTGATGAAGATCCCCGCGGCCGCAGCCACCGATCCCACCAGCAGGAACGGCCAGAACTCCTGCATGACCGGCGCCTTGTGTCCCTTACCGAAGGTCCAGTGCCGGTTGAGCATGAAGTTGTAGACATTGGCCACCAGGAACGCCACGATCCACACCAGCGTGGTGAAGCGGAAGTTGTACTCCGTGCCGGAGAACGGGAACAGGATGTCCTGGGCGTTCTGGGTCCCGCCGTTGGCCCTGTTCATCAGAACCGTGACGATCATGTTGACGACCATCCCGGACCCGCCGACGATCCCGAACATGAGAAACTGACGGGCGCTTCGTCGATAGCGACCGAGTTCGGACGGGGCCGGGTTCACAGCGAGCCAGTCTAGGCCCACGGACCCGGACTAGTGGGTATCTCCGTTAGTTCGTCGGGGGTCG
>NZ_JAALEA010000372.1 GCF_014145145.1 Dietzia cercidiphylli | reverse complement strand
CGGCGCACGACCCGCGCGAGGTCGACGTCCAGCACCGTCCCGGCCGGCGGGATGCCCACCACGACGACCCTGCCGCCCTCCCGCGTGAAGTCCGTGGCCTGGCGGGTGGTGGCGGCCGAGCCCAGCGCCTCGAAGGCGGCGTCGACGCCCCGGCCCCCGGTGATCTCCATGACCGCCTCGGTCGCATCGACCTCGCGCGAGTTGATCGTGTGGGTCGCACCCATGCGCCGCGCCAGGGCGAGCTTCTCCTCGTCCACGTCGACGGCGATGATGGATTCGGCGCCACTCACCGCGGCCAGCTGGACGATGTTCTGCCCGACGCCGCCCACGGCCACGACCGCGACCGACTCACCGGTCCGGACATCCCCGACGTTCCGCACGGCACCGTAGGCGGTGAACAGCGAGCACCCCAGGATCGCCGAATCCGCCAGATCCAGTTCCTCGGGGAGGGTGAACACCGCGGTGGCGGGCGTGACGCTGTACTCCGCCAGGCCGCCCATCGAGTACATGGACAGCGGCTCTCCGTTGGCGCGGTGAAGCCTGGTCTCGCCGTCGTACAGGGTCCCGCGCAGGCGGTTGTACTCGAAGAAGGTGGCGCAGAGGTCCTCCATCCCGCGGGCGCAGTTCTCGCACCACCCGCACGGCATGATGAAAGAGCCCACCACGCGGTCACCCGGGCGGACCGCCGTCACGCCACGGCCGACCTCGGCGACGACTCCGGAGACCTCGTGCCCCAGGACCCCGGGGAGCGGGAACCCCACCTCGCCCTTCATCACGTGGAGGTCGGTGTGGCACACCCCGCAGGCCGTGTTGTGGATCAGGACCTCGCCCTCCCGGGGTTCGGGGATCGGGATGTCCTCGAGCACCAGGGGGGATTCCGTGTCCACGCACACCGCAGCCTTCATGGTGGCGACTGTACTCAGTGGTCGCGGCCGAGGAGTTCATCCGAGATGATCCGCATCTGGATCTCGCTGGTGCCCTCGAAGATGCGCGTCAGCCGGGCGTCGCGCCAGTGCCGCTCCACCTGGAAGTCGGTCGTGTACCCGGCCCCGCCGTGGATCTGGACGCCCTGGGAGGTCACCCGCTCGGCCATCTCGGTGGCCACGAGCTTGCACATGGCGGCCTCGAGCGAGCAGCGACGCCCGGAGTCGATGGCCGTGGCCACCGAGAACATGAGCTGGCGCGCGGCCTCGATGTCGGCGGCCATCCGGGCGATCTCGAAGCGGAGGTACTGGAACTCGCCGATCGGTCGGCCGAACTGTTCGCGGGTGGCGACGTAGGCGATCGAGTCCTCCAGCGCGGCGCGGGCCAGGCCGATCGCGCGGGCGGCGGTGTGGGCGCGACCGACCTCCAGGCCGGAGACCGCCAGGTAGAAGCCCCTGCCCTCCCCGCCGAGCAGCGCAGAGGCGGGCAACCGGAAGTCGTCGAAGGACAGCTCCCAGGTCTGCCAGCCGAAGTATCCGATCTTGCGGACGGGGTTGCCGGTGATGCCCGCGGGGAACACGCCGCGATCCTTCTCCACCAGGAAGGCGGAGATCCCGCGGTGGGGCTTGGCCGGGTCCCGGACCGGGTCGGTACGGGCGAACAGCACGAGGTAGTCCGCCTGGTCGGCATAGGTGCACCACATCTTGGTGCCGTTCACCACCCACTCGTCGCCGTCGCGGACGGCTCGGCAGGAGATGTTGGCGACGTCGGAGCCCGCCTCGGCCTCCGACAACGCGTAGGCGCCCAGCCACTCGCCGCGGGCGACGCGGGGGAGCAGGCGCGCCTCCTGATCGGGGGTGAACCCGCCGCCCATCCCGTTGCCACGGGCGAGGAGACCGGAGACTGACAGCCACCCGCGGGCGAGCTCCTCGGCAACCAGGCAGTACTCGAACACGCCCAGGCCGAGCCCGCCGTGCTCCTCGCCGATCATGATGCCGAAGAAGCCGATATCGGCCATCTTCTGCCGGAGCTCGTCGGGGATGTCTCCCTTCTCCGGGTCGAGGCGGTTCGCGACCGGCAGGACCTCCCGGGCGGTGAAGTCGCGGGCCAGATCGCGGATCGCGAGCCGCTCCTCCGTGAGGTACACGGGGACACCGTCGCGGGCGGCGGGTTTGTGGGTCATGACTCAGGTCCCCGGGGTGGTGGGGCGATCGGCGGTGAGCCGGTCGGAGGGCGGGGGCGATCGGCGGTGAGGTGATCGGTGTCGGCGCCGAGGTCCGGCGCGGGACCGGTGGCCAGGTGCCGGCCGTCGAAGGTCGCGGGGTGCGCGGCCGCGAGGTACGAGCCGATCCCCGGCTGATCCAGTGCAGCGAACAGCGGGTTGGCCTCGAGATCGCCCTCCGCCACCACCTGGTCGAACGTGCGGTACCGCTCGTGCAGCACCACCGAGTCCTCCAGTGCCCGGGTGACCTCCGCCGTGGTGTGGGCGGAGAACCATCGGGCGAACAGTGCGGCCAGGACCTCCCGGTAGGAGTACCTGTCGGCCTCGGTACCGAAGTCGGCGCCGGTGGCCGACTCGAGGGCGTCGACGGCGTCCCGGGTCCCGGTCACCCGCGCCAGGTCGTGGAAATGCCTGGTGGTCAGGGCGACCACCATCACACGGCCCCCGTCGGCGGTGGTGAAGTCCCTCCCGAACGTGCCGTAGACGTAGTTGCCGACGGCGGGCCGGCTGGACCCGTCGAGCTGCGGCTCGGTGAGGTAGCCCAGCGCGCCGGCGGTGGCCAGGGCGACGTCGTCCAGCGGGAGCACGATGCGTCGGCCCCGGCCGGTCCTCTCCCGCTCGCGGACGGCGGAGACCACCGCCAGCGCCGCGTGGAGGCCCGCGGCGACGTCCCAGGCCGGCAGGGCGTGGTTGACCACCTGCCCGGCGCCCTGTCCACCGCCCTGTCCGCCGTCTTGTCCACCGCCCTGCCCGCCGTCCTGTCCGGTGATCGCGGGGAACCCGAGGGCGGCGTTGACGGTGTAGTCGACCCCGGGGCGGCCGTCGCGACGTCCGAGCAGTTCGAGGGTGATGACATCGGGTCGGACCGCGGCCAGACGCTCATGGCTCATCCACTCCCGGCCGGCGGAGTTGGTCACGAGGATCCCCGAGCCCTCCCCGGGCGCGGTGACGAGGTCCCGGAACGACTGCCGGCCCTCGTCGGAACGGAGGTCGAGGGTCACCGAGGACTTGCCCCTGTTGAGGCCGGTCCAGTAGATCGAGGTTCCGCCCGGGGCGAGCGGCCAGCGGTGCACGTCCGCCGCGCCGCCCACCGGGTCGACGCGGATGACCTCGGCGCCGAGCTGGGCGAGCGTGAGCCCGCACAGGGGAGAGGCCACGAAGCTGGAGAGTTCGACCACGCGGATGCCGCTGAGCGGTCGCGACTCGCTGGATTCGGCCATCGGTGGCTCCCGGGGGTCCGGCGGTGACTATTGCCCCGCTCCGTAATTGATGATAATAGTTTGAAGCATACTTCACCGGATCGTGGTTCCGCGAGGGCCATCACGGACGACAGAGGACACAGTCATGAGCGATCAGGCGGACTCGGTGGGGCCCGAGGTCGACGCGGAGGACTTCGCGGCCATCCTCGCCACGACCCGCGACTACATCCGGACCGTGGTGATGCCCCGGGAGCGGGAGATCGCCGACGCCGACGCCGTCCCCGACGACATCCGGGCCGGGCTGGCCGAGATGGGGATGTTCGGGTACGCGATCCCGCAGCAGTGGGGTGGCCTGGGGTTGGACCTGACCCAGGACGTCGAGCTGGCGATGGAATTCGGGTACACCAGCCTGGCCATGCGGTCGCTGTTCGGCACCAACAACGGGATCGCCGGGCAGGTCCTGGTGAACTTCGGCACCGACGAGCAGAAGGCGGAGTGGCTGGAGCGGATCGCGTCCGGCGAGGTGATCGCGTCCTTCGCGCTGACCGAGGACGGTGCGGGGTCCAATCCCGCCGGGCTGGCGACCAGGGCCGTCCGGGACGGCGACGACTGGGTCATCGACGGCACCAAGCGCTTCATCACCAACGCGCCGGTGGCGGATCTGTTCGTCGTGTTCGCCCGGACCCGCCCCGCGGACGCCGGTGGCCCGGGGATCGCGGTGTTCCTCGTCCCCGCCGACGCGGCCGGGGTCACGGTGGGACCGAAGGACCGCAAGATGGGCCAGGAGGGTGCCCCGACCTCAGAGGTGGACTTCAGTGGTGTCCGGGTCCCCGCCTCGTCGCTGGTGGGGGGAGACGAGGACGCCGGGTACCGCGCGGCGATGACGTCCCTGGCCCGCGGTCGCGTGCACATCGCCGCCGTCGCCGTGGGGTCGGCGAGAAGGGCGCTCGACGAGTCGCTGGCCCATGCGGCCACCACCACGCAGGGGGGCACGGCCGTCGGCGACTTCCAGCTGGTCCAGGCCATGATCGCCGACCAGCAGGTCGGGGTGATGGCCGGACAGGCGCTGGTCCGGGAGGTCGCGGCCAAGTACGTCTCGGGAGAGGACCGACGCATCGCCCCGTCCGTCGCCAAGCTCTTCTGCACGGAGATGGCGGGGAAGGTCGCCGACCTGGCCGTCCAGATCCACGGCGGCACCGGGTACATGCGGGGCGTGGTGGTCGAGCGGATCTACCGGGACATCCGCCTGCTGCGCCTCTACGAGGGGACCAGCGAGATCCAGAGGCTGATCATCGGCGGCGGCCTCATGCGCGGTGCGACACGCGAGGCCACCGCACGATGACGGGAGGCGGGCCGCTCCCTCTCGAGGGGATCACGGTCGTGGCGGTCGAACAGGCCGTCGCCGGCCCGTTGGCCACCCGTCACCTCGCGGACCTCGGCGCCCGCGTCATCAAGATCGAGCGGCCGGGGGAGGGTGACTTCGCCCGGTCCTACGACGACACCGTCCACGGCCTGGCCTCGCACTTCGTCTGGCTCAACAGGGGCAAGGAGTCGATCGAGCTCGACCTGGCCTCCGACGACGGGCGGCGGGTCGCGCTCGAGCTGGCCGACCGTGCGGACGTGGTCCTGAGCAACCTGGCACCCGGGGCGATGGACCGGTTGGGTCTGGGGGCCGCTGCGCTCCGGTCGAGGAAGGACGAGCTCGTCGTCGTCACCCTCTCCGGATACGGCGAGGCGGGGCCGTACTCGGGCCGCAAGGCCTACGACATGCTCGTCCAGGCCGAGTCGGGGTTGTGCTCGATCACCGGTACCCCCGAGACCGCCACCAAGACCGGCGTCCCGGTCTCCGACATCGCGACCGGGATGTATGCGCTCTCGGCGGTCCAGTCGGCGCTGTTCCGTCGGGAGCGGACCGGGCTCGGTGCCACGATCGAGGTGTCGATGTTCGAGGCGACAGCCGAGTGGATGGGCCACCCCATGTACATCCGGATGTACGCGGACCGGCAGGTCGGGCGCATGGGCCTGTCGCACGCCTCGATCTGCCCGTACGACGCCTTCCCCACCAGGGACGGACAGGTGCTCATCGGGGTGCAGAACGACCGGGGATGGGCGGCGCTGGTCCGCGACGTGTTGGACCGGCCGGATCTCGTCGACGACGAGCGGTACGCGACCAACATCGCCCGCGTGGCGCGCAGGGCCGAGGTGGACGCGCTGATCGGGTCCCTGACCAGGGAGTACGACTCGGAGGAGCTGGCCGCGCGACTCGACGACGCCGGTGTCCCGGCGGCCCGGCTCAACGACGTCGCCGGACTGGTCCACCACCCGCAGCTCGAGGCGCGGGACCGGTGGCGCGAGGTCGACACCCCGGCCGGATCCGTCCGCGGCCTGCTCCCGCCGATCACCTACGCGGACGTAGAGCTACCGATGGGGCCCGTGCCGTCACTGGGCCGACACACCGATGCGATCCTGGCCGAACTGGCCGGGCGGGCACGAGGAGAGGACACACGTCATGGGACTTCTTGAGGGTAGGACCGCGGTCGTCACCGGAGCCGCGCGCGGGATCGGGTTGGAGATCGCGCGGACGTTCATCGACAGCGGGGCGCGCGTCGTGATCGGGGACATCGACGACGAGGCGGGCGCGGCCGCGGTCACCGAGCTGGGCGGCGAGGACGCCGCACGGTACGTGAACTGCGACGTGCGTGACGGGGCGGCGATCGAGCACCTGATCGACGTGGCCGAGGAGGCGTTCGGGCCGCTCGGGGTGTTCGTGAACAACGCCGGTGTCACCCGCGACGCCACGATGCGCACGATGACCGAGGAGCAGTTCGATGACATCATCGCGATCCACCTCAAGGGAACGTGGAACGGCACCCGCGCGGCCGCCGGGCGGATGCGGGAGCACGGGGGAGGGGCGATCGTCAACGTCTCCTCCATCTCCGGCAAGGTCGGGCTGAAGGGTCAGACCAACTACTCCGCCGCCAAGGCGGGGATAATCGGATTGACCAAGGCCGCCGCCAAGGAGGTCGCGTTCAAGAACGTGCGCATCAACGCGATCCAGCCGGGGCTCATCCGCACCGCCATGACCCTGGCGATGCCGCAGCACGTCTGGGACGAGAAGATGGCCGAGATCCCCCTGGGCCGGGCCGGCGAGCCCTCCGAGGTCGCGCAGGTCGTGCTGTTCCTGGCCAGCGACATGTCGAGCTACATGACCGGTACGGTCCTCGAGATCACCGGCGGCCGCCACATCTGATCCGCCTCGGACGGGCACGGCCCGATGACCCGGGTCAACCGTCGAGGTCCCACCGGATCGGCCTCGCGAGCGCGCTGTGGAACCGCTTCTCCAGGTACGTGGTGTGCTCGTGGATGTGGACCGACATCAACCGGGACGCGGTGTCGCCGTCCCGGTCGGCGATCGCGGCGTAGATCTCCTCGTGGATGTCGCACGTCAACTCGCGCTGCCGCCTGGGGTAGGTGATGCCCATCGAGGCTCCGGCGATCAGGCCGCTCAGCGCATCGAAGAGGTAGCCGAAGAGCGCGTTCCCGGAGCTCCAGGCGATCAGCTCGTGGAATCGCTCGGAGTGGGCCGAGAACGCGGCCTGGTCGCCCATCTGCTCCCGCGTCTGGCGGAGGTTCTCGGCGAGTCCGGCCAGTCCGGCGTCGTCGATCCGCGAGGTGGCCAGACGGGAGATGGTGGGCTCCAACGCCGTGCGGGCCTCCATGATCGTGGAGAACGGGGCGTTCTCGAACTGCAGGAGCAGGCTCAACGTGGCGGCCAGCGTCCCCCCGTCCGGTTGCTGCACGATCGGCCCGCCACCGGGCCCGGGCTTGAGCATGAGCACGCCCTGCAGCTCCAGGTAGCGCAGCGACTCGCGGAGCGTCCCGCGACCGACCCCGTACTGCTCGAGCATGAGGTGTTCCGGGGGCAGCCGGTCGCCGACGGTGTTCCCGCGACGGGAGATGTCCTCGACGATCTGCTGGGCCACCAGGAGCGCCGTCTTCTTGGGACGGCCCACCCCCGGCCGCGTGCCGCCTTCTGAACTCATGACAACCATTATCCCCGATCCGGGCGTCCGGGCATGAGTACCGTGTA
>NZ_JAALEA010000371.1 GCF_014145145.1 Dietzia cercidiphylli | reverse complement strand
GAGTGCGGTTGCGCAGCGTGAACGTGCAGATGGCGAGCCGGTCGGTCTGTTGCAGAGCCTCGCGCATCAGCACGTACGCCCGGTTGGAGCGCGACGCCGGCTCGAGGAAGTACGCGTTGTCGAACGCCACCGGATCCACCTGATCCGCCGGGACGAACTCCGTCACCTCGATCTCGTGGTTCTGCTCCACCGGCAGGCTGGCCAGGTCGTCCTTGGTGAGGATGACCATCTCGCCCTCTTCGGACTCGTACGCCTTGGCGATGTCGGAGAACTCGACCTCCTCGCCGTTGTCGTCCCGCACCTTCTTGTAGCGGATGCGCACGCCGTCCTTCTTGTCGACCTGCCGCGCGTGCAGATCGTGGTCCTCCGTCGCCGAATACACCTTGACCGGCACGTTCACCAGACCAAAGGAGACCTCGCCCTTCCAGATGGATCGCATGGGATGAGTATGCGATATCGGGGCGCGTGGCGCCGCCGGTCGCAGGCAGGCGCACCTGGAATGCTGTGGTCCATGCCCGCCGACGTCGGTCCCCTCCTCCTGCTGATCGCGGCGGCGTCCGTCATCCTGGGCACGGTCCTGCAGCGGGTCAGCGGGATGGGGGTCGGGCTGGTGGTGGCACCCACCCTCACCCTGCTCCTCGGGCCCGTCGCCGGAGTACTGCTGACCAACGTCACCACCACCGTCTCCGCCGTGCTGATCGGGATCACGCTCCGCCGCGACATCGACTGGCGCCGGTACCGCCACCTCGCGCCCCTGATCGTCGTGGGATCCGTGCCCGGTGCGCTCCTGGTCGGCGCCGCCGACCGCAGCTGGCTCGAGGTGATCATCGGGGCCGCCCTGATAGGCACGCTGCTGATGACAGCCCTCGTACGCATCCCGCCCGTCAGCGGTGCCGTGCCGGCCGCGGTGGCCGGCACGGCAGGGGGGTTCCTCAACACCGCCGTGGGCGTGGCCGCGCCCGCGATGCTGGTCTACGCACAGGCCACCAACTGGAACCAACGGTCCTTCGCGGCGACCCTGCAACCCATCTTCTTCACCATGGGATTGACCTCGGTCATCACCAAGGTCGGCCTGGGCGCCGCGCCGATCTCCGGACTACCGCCGCTGCCGGTGATCGGGCTCGTCGTGGCGATGGTGCCGGTCGGCCTCCTCCTCGGCGGACTCGTGGCGAAGCGGGTCACCGCGACGGCGGGACGCAGGGTCGCCGTGGTGGTGGTGACGGCCGGCGCCCTCGCGCTCCTCGTGCGAGGCGTCGGGAGCGTGGCCGGGGTGATCTGAGTCGCAGTGGGCCGGACCGCGGTGGGAACGCAGAAAGACCCCGGGCCGCGGGTGCGGTCCGGGGTCTTGGGTCCGAGGTCTGCCCGGCCTTTCAGCTGGTCAGGAGAGACCGACTTGTCAGGAGATGCCGCCGAGGAGGTCGGTGGGCAGCATTCCGGTCAGCGAGTCGGTGCCGCTGCCGTTGCCACTGCTGGCCCCCTGGAGCAGCGAGCCGAGGCCGAGCGATCCCAGAATGGGGGCCGCGAGCGAGCCGATAGCGAGGGAGCCGAGCGAGCCGAGTGCATCTGAACCCATGGTGGACGTCCTTCCGGGCGGGTGCGTGTGGTGAGGTGGCGCCGTTGGCGCCTGCCCGGCCGATGGTAGCAGCGGTGTGGCGCACACAACACCGGTGAACGAGGGGCGCGATAGGTCCGGACTGCGCCGTTCGAGGTCGACGCCGGTTTCCGATATGACGGCTCCACAATGGTCTTCCGTCGTCCAGAATCGTCTCGTGAGAGAAATCGAGCTTCCGCGCCCCGACACGATGGCCCCACGGTGGTCCGCACTGGCCGCGGTGCTCGCCGCGTACGGGCCGCGCTGGGCGGAGTCCGCCTACTCGGACGGCTCCACCTGGCACTACGACGACGGCGGCGGCAACTGGGCCGATATCCGCTTTGTCAGTGACGAGCGGGCGGTGCTCCTCGGCCACGACCACGAGTACTCCACCACGTACTTCCGCGCCGCCGCGGAGTACTTCGGGCAGCCCGAGACCGACCTCCTGGCCGGCTGTCCCCCGTGGTGGGCGGAGGCGATCGGTGACTACCTCGAGCGCATCGATACCCACGGCATGTGGATCGGATTCATCTACGGATACGACTGCGGCACGTGGACGCGCGCCGACTACAGCGCCGACGACGGCTTCACCTCCCTGAACCTGCCGCTCCTCGACGACCGACTCGTACTCAGGCAGATCTTCGACCAACTCACGATGTCCGTCGGGGGCCGCCCGGCCGCGGCAGACCCCGACCCGCGGGACCTCGACCGGATGCTCGCAGAATGCCCCGACCTCAGCGCCGACACGGCTCAGGCGCTCCTGGGCGGGCGAGGTCTGGACGTCGACGCGGCCCTCCGCGCCGCCCAGCAGTTCCGGCGGAGGGGCTGAGCGCTCTGGCCCGATCTGCTGGCGGCGGTCCGCCGGGGTGCTCTGGTGGTGGTGACCGCTGGCGCGCTGATGCTGCCGGGGCGGGGCTCGGGGGCTTGGCCGCGGCGGTCTGAACGGGTGCGCGGTTACCATGCGGACACGTAGTCACTCGTGTCAACAATCAAGCGGAACCGCCCCGTTTTTCGCCGGTTCTGCGGGAAAGAGAAACAATGAGCGTCTCAGCTGGCCCCGTCCGCGCCGTCGGAGTGACGACCTACGGGGGCCCGGACGCTCTGCAGGTCGTTGACGTCCCGGCCCAGGAGCTCGGGCCGAGCGAGGTTCGCGTGCGAGTCACGGCCGCAACAATCAACCCCACCGACACCTACACGCGCAACGGTTCTCGGTCGAAGACCGGAACTCCGCGCGGAGCCGCAGACGTCCCGGGCATGGACATCGCGGGAACACTGGTCGAGATCGGTGAGGAGGCGACGACCTCCCTGTCGGTCGGCGACCGGGTGATGGGGATCGTGGTACCCCGCGACGAGCACGGTGCGTATCGCGAGGACATCGTCCTGCCTGCGCAGTCGATCGCCGCCGTACCCCGCGGTTCCGACGACGTCGCCGCGTCGACGCTTCCGATGAACGGCCTCACCGCTCGGCGCGCTCTCGACCTCCTCGACCTGCAGCCCGGACAGACTCTTGCGGTCACCGGGGCCGCCGGATCGACCGGTGGCTACGTCGTGCAGTTGGCCAAGCAGGCCGGCCTCACAGTTGTTGCCGATGCGTCCGAGGCGGACGAAGAGCTTGTCCGGTCGCTCGGCGCCGACAGAATAGTCAGGCGAGGAGACGGCGTCGCCGACCGCATTCTCGAGCTCTACCCCGACGGGGTCGACGGACTCTTCGACGGAGCCGTGCAGGACGCCGCCGTACTCCCCGCGGTCAAGACCGGTGGAGGCGTCGCGACCGTGCGGTGGTACCAGGGCGACGGCAGCCGGGACCTGAAGGTCCATGCCGTGAGCGTGGCGGACATGGCCGAGGAGCAGGGCAAGCTCGACGAGCTGCGGCAGCTGGCGGAAGACGGCGTGGTCACCCTCCGTGTGGCGGACAGCTATTCGCCCGCAGACGCGGGGCGGGCCCACGAGCGGCTCGAAGCCGGCGGAACGCGCGGACGGCTGGTCATCGACTTCACGAGGTGAGGCACGGGCACGTCGCCTCGCGGATCGGTGATGTGCACCGCGCCGCGCCACAAAGCCGCCGTCGAGCAAGTTCGGGCCGTTCTATACGCCCACGCACGCGGCGACACCTCGGCCGCTGGTGAGCTCCTCGAGGCGCTGGAGCTGACCGTCGATGCCTCTCCCCTGCCGATCTCCGACGCCCTGACCGTGGCCTCCCGCTTCGCCCAGCTCGCCCAGTCGGTGGCGCCGGAGCTGCCCGCCGCCGTCATCGCCAAGGTCGGCGACAGCGCACGGCTTCCCGACGCCCCGGACGGCATGGCCGGGCTGTGCGATGCGGTCCTGCTCGACTGCGACGCCGCCTCCGGCATTCGCACCGTGATCGGCGAGCACGGGCTGGCGTCCGCCCTCTACGCGGCCGCGGCCATGACCAGCGCGGTGTTCAGCTTGTGGTCGAGACAATCGGGGCGGTCGATGGACGACCTCATCAATAGCCACGCCTGACCGGCGACGTCGATGCAGCTGTTACGTAGGGGCTGACCGCGCTCCGCGTTCCACGTCCGTGCGCGGAGCGGGTGTCCGCGACGGCGGGGCGACGTGTTGCCGTCGTCGTCACTCTGGGGGCCCTCACCCTCCTGGGGCGAGGGATCGGGGGTTGGCCGGGGCGCTCTGAACGGTCAGGCGGTTGCCCTGCGAACAGCAGTCGCTCGTGTCGCTTCAGGCCGCGCTAGAAGATCCGTAGCCCGAAGCTCCCAGCGACTTTCTGGAGAGCGGTATTACCCAACTCCAGCCCCTCGCGTCTGCGTACCTGCAGCTCCGTGCCGTCGAATACTGCCCAGCACTCGTGGTTGCCGAGGCGCGAGACGTAGCGAATCCCCGAGTACTGTGGCGCGCCACTCGAGTCGGTGGCTGCGTAGATCCAGGTGGAAACCGCTCTCGTCACGGCCCTGTTACGTCCGCGCAGCGCAGCGACATCGAGAACGCTCACGCCCAGCGCGTCGAGCTGGGGTGCCATCGCCGAGGTGAGGAACTCGTGGGTGTCAGGGTCCTCGACATCGACGAATGGCAGCGGATCGATCGTTGCCGCTTCGATCATCAATCGCCGCGCCCGCCAGTCCTGCGGCACGCCCCCGCCGGCCACATCGAAGCGGTTGCCCGAGCGGGTGAGCGCGGCGTCCGCAGCGTTGATCCGAGAATGGTCGAGTTCGCGCCCACGCCGGACCACTCGGTACAGGCTAGCCGGCGGATGAACCACAGCCGGCCCAGAGAGATGGGAAGTCGCCATCAACCTCAACCACCGGCCACGAACGCCCGGGCCGCGGCCATGACCTCGCGGTGCTGACCGTCTGCGAGCGCCTCCGCCGGTGAGACGTCGTCGAGTTGCGGGTTCATACCCATGAACCACGCGCGCACCGTTTGCGGCGCATCGACAGTCTGGATCAGCTGGAAGACCTGGAATGCGACTCGTAGATTCGCCTCTCCTGATGCGCGAGCTGCAGCCCCCTCAGCCCAGCGACTGACGGTACGCCGGTCCACCCCGGCGATGTGCGCTGTTAGCGCTGAGCCAAGGTGATCGATCAGGAAGCGGGCGATGTCCTGCATCGACCCTGTCACGGCGCTGCGGTGCGCCGCGCTCGACCGAGCTCCTGCATTGGTGTCCGTGGCCATTTCCGTAGCTCCCCACTAAGATGACGCGCTTCTCTTATCCCTCCAATGTCCCATAAATGCCCGCCTTGTGTCAGGGCGCCGAGAGCACTCGCTGTCACTCGGCCATGAGTCGTTCGCGGCCCTCGCGCCCCACCCGCGCCGAGAAGTCAGCCGGTAGAGGGCGGGCTCGTCGTCGTCACATAGACCCAACAACCCACACCGACGTGCCAGGCGGCGCTATCGCCCCGATCAGCGGGGTCTTCGTCGCCGACCGCATCCTCGAGCGCTACCCCGACGGGGTCGACGGCCTATTCGATGGAGCCGTGCAGGACGCCGCCGCACTCCCCGCGGTCAAGACCGGCGGGGGCGTGGCGACGGTGCGGTGGTACCAGGGCGACGGCAGCCGCGACCTGAAGGTTCATGCCGTGAGCGTGGCTGTCATGGCTGAGGAGCAGGCCAAGCTCGACGAACTGCGGCAGTTAGCGGAAGACGGCGTGGTGACACGCCGCGTTGCGGACAGCTACGCACCCGATGACGCGGGGCGGGCGCATGAGCGGCTCGAATCCGGTGGGACGCGGGGGCGGTTGGTCATCGACTTCACGCGGTGAGGCACGGGCCAGTCACGGGTCGCCTAGAGCCTTACCTTCTCTACTGGGGAGCAGGCGACGTGCGCAACGAGGCCGCAGGAGCAGGCCACGTAGCGACTATTCGAGGTGTCCGCGACTCCGGACATGCGTAAGGCCAGGGTCCCGGTCTGCCCCAGGTGCACCTGGCCTTGCGACTCGCCCGACACCCACGGTGCCGCGCTCACACCTCACGATACTCCACCGCATTCCAGGAACAACGCCAACTCGATGGCCGGCTGGCCCGGCGGCCGATGAGTGGCCCCGACTTCGATCGGCCTGAACAGGCGGCGACCAATGCACCATCTCCAACCCGATCCGACCGGATTGAGCGCAGTCACGAGGCGCCGCTTCTAGACGGCGCAGTTAGGTAACCGCGCGAATACCGCAGCCGGTCGCCAGTGTCCGACTCGAGTGCCAGAGTGGACCCATGGCGAGCAAGAGCGCGAAGGAATCCGTCGAGGTCGACGGGCGGACCATTAGGTTCACCCACCCCGACAAGGTGCTCTACGACGCGACCGGCACCACCAAGGCCGACGTGCTGGAGTACTACCTCGCCGTGGCGCCGCACCTCATGACGTACGCCGGCCAGCGTCCGGTGACGCGCAAGCGCTGGCCCGACGGCACCGAGGACAAGTCGTTCTTCGAGAAGAACCTGCCCTCCCACGCGCCCGACTGGGTGTCGCGGGTGGCGATCGAGCACTCCTCGCGCACCGTCACCTACCCGGTGCTCGACTCCCCCGCCACGCTGGCGTGGTTCGCCCAGCAGGCCGCGCTCGAGCTGCACGTGCCGCAGTGGACACTGTCCGACGGCGAGCCTGGGCGGACACGGCGGATCGTCATTGACCTGGATCCCGGCCAGGACGTCGACCTGGATACGACGGCGAAGGTCGCGCTGCGCGTCCGAGATCTCCTCTCCGAGGCCGGACTGGACGCCTTCGCCGTGACCAGCGGATCCAAGGGCATCCACCTCTACGCCCGCCTGGATAAGGCCGTCTCCTCCAAGGGCGCGTCCGCGGTGGCCAAGCAGATCGCCCAGTCGCTGGCCACGCAGACACCGGACCTGGTCACCGCAACCATGAAGCGCTCGATCCGCGACGGCAAGGTGTTTGTGGACTGGAGCCAGAACAGCGGCGCCAAGACCACCGTGGCGCCCTACTCACTGCGCGGCCGCGCCGAGCCGTGGGTCGCGGCCCCGCGCTCGTGGGAGGAACTCGGCGACGGCGGGCTCACGCACCTGCACTGGGACGAGATGCTCAAGCGACTGGAGTCCGAGGGCGACCTGCTCGACGGCCTGGAGGGACCCGCGAAGAAGGGCGGCGCGACCAAGAAAGGCGGTGCGTCCACGAAAGGTTCCGCCAAGAAGACTGCCGCCAAGAAGTCGTCGGCATCGCGGGAGAAGAAGTCGGGAGGCAGCAAGAAGAGCTCGTCGTCGTCATCGGATGACGGGGACCCCGAGCGCGGCGGTTCCGATTCTTCCGGCGCCGATTCCGGCGGTTCCGATTCGACCCGGGCCGCGTCCGAGGAGGGCTGCGACGCCGGTCCCACCGACGCTGACGCCGTGGTGACCAGCCTTGAGGAGTACCGCCGCAAGCGCGATCGCCGCAAGACTCCGGAGCCGTTCGACGGCGAGGTCGACACCGATCGCTCCGACGGCGACGGTCCGATCTTCGTGATCCAGGAGCACCACGCGCGCCGTCTGCATTTTGACCTGCGGCTCGAGCATCACGGCGTGCTGGCGTCGTGGGCCGTGCCCAAGAACCTGCCGACCGAGCCCAAGGACCGGCGGCTGGCCGTCAACACCGAGGACCACCCGCTGGGCTACGAGACGTTCGAGGGCACCATCCCCAAGGGCGAATACGGCGCCGGCCACATGACCGTCTGGGACCGCGGCACCTACGAGTGCGAGAAGTGGCGCGAGGACGAGATCATCGTGTGGCTCAACGGCGATAAGGTCTCCGGCCGGTACGTCCTGGTGCGCACAAGCGCCGAGAAGAACCAGTGGATCGTGCAGTACATGAAGGACCAGTCGCCGGACTCCTTCTACGGCGGGCGCGACAACCCGAAGTCGTCCTATCCCTCGGATGAGGATCGCTCCGGAGGGTCAGACAAGGCGCCTTCCCGCGGCTCGGTCACGGCGGCTACCCGCAGCTCGAACAAGCCAGCCTCGCGAGGTTCGGGCGATGAGCGGACCCGCGACTCGGACATGGCCGGCCGCCCCGACGCTCCCCCGCTGCCGATGATCCCCACCTCTGGGTCCGTGACGGACCTGCCCGAGGACAAGTGGGCCTTCGAGGGCAAGTGGGACGGCTACCGCGTGACCGTGTCGACCGACGGCACTCAGTGCCGCCTGGTGAGCCGCAACGGCCACTCCATGGACTGGCTGGCCGACGGATTCCCCGGCCTGGCGGAGGCGCTGGAGAGGCCGGTGATGCTCGACGGCGAACTGGTCGTGCTGGACTCGCACGGGGTGCCCGACTTCGCGGCCCTGGCCAAGCAGGCGGCGGCCGAGGGGCAGGACCAGTCGCTGCCGCAGGTGGAGCTGTTCGTCTTTGACGTGCTCGAGGTGGACGGGGTGGACCTGCGCCGGGAGCGGTGGGAGCGACGGCGCGAGGTGCTCGACCTGCTGACCCCGGTGCTCAACGCGGTCGAGCGAGTGCACGTGCCGGGAGTGCTCGACGGCCCCGGCGACCGCGCCCTCGCCGAGGCCGAGGAGTTCGGCTGGGAGGGCATCGTGGCCAAGCGGCGGGACTCGCACTACCAGTCGGGCCGGCGGGCCAAGACTTGGCTCAAGGAGAAGCTGCTCACCACTACCGAGGCCGTGGTGGGCGGTTGGCGACCGGGCAAGGGCGGCCGCTCCGGCTCACTCGGCTCACTACTGCTCGGACTGCCCGCGCAGACCGGGCTCACCTACATCGGACGCGTGGGCACGGGCTTCACTGACCGGCAGGGCAAGGCTCTGCTCGAGGAACTCGAACCGCTGCGCCGCCGCTCGAGCCCCTTCCTCGAGGACCTGCCTTCAGACGCCCGCCGTGACGCCATCTGGGTGCTGCCCAAGCTCGTGGTGGAGGTCCGCCATCAGGGGATCACCGAGGACGGCGTGCTGCGGCAGTCGTCGTGGCGCGACATCCGCCGGGACAAACTGCCGGGGGATCTATAGGGGTTCGGTAGTGTCCGGAGCGGTGGGCAGGCACTGATTCAGAGTTCGATGGGGTTGTCGGGCGTGCCATATTCCGCCCAGAACTTGCCGAAGTCATCGAGACCTGCCAAGGGCGAAGACTGAGCCAGTTCAACGATTCCGCGCACTACTGCATGCACCATCTGCGGATCGCCAGCCTCCATGGCCTGATCGAGGCGAACGAACATCGCGTCACTGGACTGGCGGCGCTCGGCAAAGACGCGATCGAAATACATCTTCAGGGTGGCCTCGGCCGCCTCGATGCGAGCAACCTGCACACTCTCCGCAGCGGCAATCGCAGCCCGCCTTGTCCGCTCCGTCTGGGCGAGTTGGCCATACTCGCGTGCCACCTGCACGATCTCGCCGAGAGCGTTTAACGCCTCAAGGGGACCTATCGCCCCCGCGAGATTGTGCGCGACCTTATTGTTACCTGCTGCCGGATTCACGATTCTGGCTCCTTCACCCACGCCTTATGCTTCACCACGAAAGCGGCCGTTCCCTCACTCAGTTGGCCATCCTCATCAACGAGACCTGCCGACGCTACGTCACGAACGGCGAGAGTCGTCACCAACGCCAACTGGAACGGACCCGCATGTAGCTCGGGATCGAACTGCTGCTCCTCTAGCGCATCCAGAGCAGACACAGCTCGATCGACCAGGTCATCGAGAATGGACCTCATCTCGACAGACCTTGAGACGATCGCATCGAACTCGACTCTAGTCCGTTTCATTTTGGCGATCGCCTCAGCAACCTCGGCTTGGTTGACCCGCGCCTTCGACTTCGCCTTTGTTCCTTGCCCAGCCACCATGAACCCGCTCACAAGGATTGCTGGTCCGATGGTGACAAAATTGAGCGCGAGCGCCCCGGCCGCCATTCCGCCACCGCCGGCTGCGAGGCTCCCCCCGCCGAGCGCGGCGAGCGTCGCGTTACTCGCGGCGACTCCGGAAAGCGTCGAAATCGCTGTTCCCGTACTCGCGCTTGCAAGGGCGGTGACAGCAGCCGGGACCCCCGAGTTGATGGCCATACCCACTGCCGCAGAGCTAAACATTCCCCCGATCCAGGCCATAGAGTCTTGATCGAGATCCCGGCCGATCGCCACCCTTCCGCTGGACGCCTCCAATCCGTCAAGGAGGAGCTTCTCGCTCTCTGAGACCTGCTTCTCATTCCGTCGTAGAAATTCGGCAAACCGCTCCACGACCAGCCTGATAGCTCGCTCCTGCCGTTCACCGAGCTCTAACACCGCTGCGTTGGTCTTAGTCTCGAGCTCCTCCATCACAGAGCGTTCCGCCTCGTACTGCTCGACCGCCTGGCGGACTGACTTGTTCGCCTTCTTGATGTCGAATCCGCCCTTGAATCCGAGGGCGGTGCCTCCTACGCCGCTGACAGCACCGACTCCGATAATTGCAAGTGGAATAAGCGGCAGAACCATGGCAGTCCTTTCAGGGCCTGTGCGGCAGTCGCAAGGGTCCTGCGCGCTTTGCTAGTGGACCCGATCGGGCCACTGCGGATCATCGTCAATAATCCCTTCCGTTGCTCCGCAAGGCCTCCGAATCGCCAAAAGTCGGACGACCGACGCAGGCCTTGATCCGGCCCATTCCACCTCGACTCGTTGGAATAGACGATCCCGTCGAGGCCCAGCCCTTCGACCATGCCGCTGTCACCCCGGCCCGGCTACCGGAAGAATCGTCCGAACCCGCGCTTCCCGGCGGCGTCGTACTGGTGAACCAGGTGCCTGAGCCGCAGGTTCAGCTCATCCATCCGGGCGGTGCGCACTAGAAAATCGTCGATCGCCTCCGATCCCGGCCGGGGATCGTTGAGCAGCGCGTCGGCATCCTCGAGCACGTCCAGGAATTCCGGGTCCCGCGCCGCCCGCTCCTCGATCTTCGGAAACCTCTCGACCAGTGCCGTCCCCACCGCCCGGCTCTCCCGCAGGTCGTACCAGGACTCGACTGTCAGTGAGAGCGCCCTGTGCGCCGCGTCGTGGGCCGCTTCGACCGACGCGGTCGCCTTCTTGGCCGTCACCTGTAGCGGATCCACCCCGGCCAGGAGTCTGCGGCGATGGGCGAGCTCGTCGATCGCCGACCGCACCAGCCACGTGGTGTACCAGAACCAGCCCGCGATCACCGCCAGGAAAAGCAGGCCTATGACCACGGGGACGAGGAGCCTCAGCACGGCGTCCACCGCCCGGTAGCGCGACCCCCGAGCGCCCTCATGACCCCATCACCAGCGCGATCACGATCGACAACGGGACCGCCAGCGCCACCCCGGCGCCGACGAGCTTGGCCGTGGCCGACCACAACAGTCGGGATGCCTCGGTCTGCGCACCCTGCTCGTCGATCACGCAGGCCTCTCTCGCCGCCACCTCCACCCGGGTGGCCGTCGCCTCCGGCCAGCCTCGCGGCACCCGGCGCAGCGGATTGCGACCGAGGTCATCGGCGGTGAGGGCGGCACGTTGGCCTGACCATTCCCGCAGACCTGCGTCCAGTCGGGTGCGGGCCTGCTCGGCGGCAGCGTTCTGCTGCCGGGCAACGGAACCGGAGTAGATCTCCATCGACGCCATCGGGAACGGCCACCTCCCCCTGCGCTGTCGCGGGCCGGAACGGAACGGAACCCATTGTCCCACCAGGAGGGGCAGGCGCCGTGTCATTCCGGACACACCCGCAGCTCAGTCGGCGACGTACGGGTTGGTCGCAGCGCGATGGCGGACCCGGGCGGGCACCACGAAGAGCATGACCGCCACGAGAACCGCCATCGCCGCCCCGGCCGCGAACCCCGGCAGCGTCCCGAGCACCAGCGAGAACACCAGCGCGGCCAGCCCCACCAACGCGATCGACAACATGACCAGGCCCACGCGGGCCAGCGTCGCGGACAGTCGCAGCACCCGGTCCTTACGGTGGGAGCGGAACACCGCGCGGTGGATCATCACCGGGGCCAGCAGGACGACCGTCGAGGCGAGGGCGAGCGACAGGACCACCAGGTAGAGGGCGCGACCGCCGCCCCCGATGTCCGCGAACCGGTCCTGGAACGGCACCACCAGCAGGAAGCCGGTGAGGACCTGGCCGCCGGTCTGGACGATGCGCAGCTCCTGGAGCAGCTCGATCCAGTTGCGGTCGATCCGCTGAGCCTCGGTCTCGTCGCGCTCCACGGCCAGGTCCTCGCGGGGTTCCCCGGTGCCCTCGACGTCCATGTCGCTCCCTTCGCCGCGTGCCCCCATCGTCGTCCGCCCGGCTCGGCGACGGAAGCGCTCCCGGCACATCCGCGGAGCGACCACACCAAGTGGCGGCGGCGCTCAGGCCGCGGCCGCCAGCCTCTTCTCGTCGATCGTGCGGTCGAAGACCAGCGCGTAGAGCAGGCCCGCGCCCACTGCGGTATAGGGCCAGAGAAGATAGAAGATCACTCCCATCGACATCGGCAGGCCCCAGAGCACGGCGTCCCCGGATGCGGTGAGGATCGACCACAGCACCAGCACGCCCAGCCCCGAGCAGTAGGCGACGATCGCGATGGTCGACACCCTCTCCCACGAGCCGTCGGAGTGCAGGGAGCCGAGGAGCATCATGATCACGGCGAAGAGCGGCACGGCGATGAACACCATCTGCCACGTGTCGGTGAACATCCCGAGCAGCGCGAAGGCGGCCACTGCCACGAACGCGTGGATCAGGATGCCCGCGCGCTTGTGGTCGGGCTCCGGAGCGTCCGCGGGGTCCAGTGCACTGTCGAGACCGCCGTCGAGTGCGCGGCCGCGTGCGGTGGGATCCGAGGCGGGATCAGAGGCGTGATCAGACATGGTCGTTCCTTTCGGTGGACGTGGCGGTCGGGGCCGACGCCGCGGTCGTGGTGGACGCGGCGGTCGGGGTGGCAGCCGCGCCGCTGAGCTGCGGATCGCTCCCAGCCCTCCGGCCGCTGTACAGGTATTCCAGGGTGGCGTCGGGGTGACGGTTGGAGGTCATCAGCGAGACCACGTAGAACAGCAGGATCGACACGAGCAGTGAGATGCCGCCGACCTGCATGAATGCCGGGACGGAGATGATCTCCCGCGCGGCCAGCGAGGTGATGATCATGTTGCCGAGGATCGCGAACGCCACCGTGACCGTCGCGGCGGTGGCCGTGGCGCGGTGCCAGTAGATGGACATGACCACCGGACCCACGATCGCTGCGGCGAACGCGGCCCAGCCGAGCGCGCCGAGCAGGAACACCACCTGCGAGAGGAACAGGGTCAGCAGGACCGACAGGACCACCAGGGTCAGGCTCGCGATCCGGCTCCACAGCAGTTCCCGGACCACCTTGATGCCAAAGGCGCCGGGCAGGTCACGCATCATCGACGAGGCGCCGATGGTGATGAAGCTCGAGGCCGAGGACATGATGGCCGCGAGCAGGCCGGTCAGCGCGATGCCGCCGACGATCGGATTGGTCACCGAGTCGAGGAACCAGATGGCGGTGTCGTCGATGTTCTCGAGCTCCGGGGCGTCGCCGGTGATGGTCATGGAGCGGGTGGACAGGCCGATGCCCACCGAGAACAGGGTGGTGATGGCGTAGGCGATACCTGCAACGGCTGCACCCCACTTGAGCTGCGTCATGTCACGGAGCATGAGGAACTTGGTGAGCAGCTGCGGCTGGCCCACCGCACCCACGAAGATCAGGAGTCCAAACGCGAAGATGTAGGTGGGGGCCTGCACGCCGTCGATCGAGAGCAGCTCCGCGCTCGTGGTGGAGATGGTGTCGAGCATGGGGAGCCAGCCACCGGCCACCTGGACGGCGAAGATGAACAGCCCCACGGACATGACCACCATGAGCACGCCCTGGACGAGGTCGGTCCACACGGCCGCGAGCATGCCGCCGGCCATCGTGTAGGCGGCCACGACCATCGAGCCGATCCAGGCGCTGGTGGCGAGCCCGAGATCCTGCTGGGCATATCCGGCCCACCGAGGCGACGTGGTCCGACAGCGCAGTGGGCGCGGCCGAGTTCGGGGCCGCCAATCCGCACCAGAACACGCGCTTCGCCCGCGCGATGTCGACCTTCGGCCAGATGGAACGAGCGGTCCGGGACAGCGACGTCGGCGCCGTCACCGCCTTCCGCCAGAGCCCCGACACGTCCCGCCAGGTCGTCGGTCCGGCGACGCACAGCAGCACCGGCTCCTTTCCCACTTTCCTGCTCCCCCTGACCACCGTGGGATTCTCGTGCTCGACGCTCGATGCGCAGTCGCGGTGCGAGAACGGGAACCCCACCGGCGTGGCCGCCGCCACCGCCGGCGCGGTCTCCGAGACCCGATCTCTGGACGTGCGGACGGCCAGCATCCTGGGGGCGGACCTGGTCAGCTACTCGGGCAGGAACCCGATTCGCGCGACCGCGGCCTGCTCCCCCACCGCCGGGGCGGCGACCCTGAGCTCGGACGGGCCGGTGATCCTGGGGCGGAACGGTCTCTTCGAGCAGGAGGTCCGCGTGGCGATGCCCGGTCCGAACTCGGAGCAGACGGGGTACCGGAGCTGGGGCAGCTACGACTACGTCGCCACCCTCCAGCACGTGAGGAAGGAGGGTCCCGGATACGCCCTGTCCCAGCTGCGGCTGCGCGTCAATGCCACCGGCACGGGCGGCGCCGAGCGCTGGAACCTCACCCTGATCCTCGCTCACGCCGAGTGTGGGGTCGACCGGGCTGCCACGGCGGCCCCCACCCGTCCGACCCCCGGCGAGTGGCCCGTCCTCTCGGCCCAGTCGAATCGGATGATGGCTGTTCAGGCCGATGCCCCGACCGCCCTGCAGTCCGAGGATGCCGACCCAGAGGGCGTCGAGCCGTCCAGCGACAAGTCATCGGTCCCGTCATCCCCGTCCACCGACGACGCGCCCGCGGTCGACTCGGAGCCGGGGGCGACTGGCGACAAGTCGGAGTCCGGGGCGACGACAACGACGGCACCCGCGACGACCACGCCGGTCGCGCAATCCGAGCCCGCCGAGCAGTCAGCTGGCGCGGACGCACAGCAGCGGCCGGAGAACGTCGCGCCCGGCCGGTGGTTCACCGTGATGGGCCGCAGCGGCGTCGAGTTGGCTTCGGCGAGAATCTACGACATCGTGCGGACTCCCGGCTGCGGGGTGGCGCTCACCCTGAGCATCACCACCTCGGCGGAGGCGGGCCCGGACCGCTGGTCGTCCCTCAGCCCCGGGGACTTCGCCGAGCTTCGGCCCAGTGGGGCGACCCGCGATGCCAGGACCGTCAGCTCGGACTGCGAGCAGTCTGCAGTCTCGACGACCACGCGCCTGTCGCCGGACCGCGAGTACGAGATAGTGATCGCATTCCAGCTCGACGACTCGGCGCAGCGGGCGATGCTCCGGCCCGAGGGCACCGCCGGTTGGGCCTTTGACCTGCCGCCGCTGTCCAAGGTCGCCGTCGTCGCCACCACCGTCGCCACCACCACCGCGGCGCCGGTTCCGTCCGCTGTTCAGACTCCCGAGGAGCGCACGCCCGCGGCCAGCGCCCCGGCCACCGTGGCTCACACCGTGGAGTCCGGCGCCTGATCGAAGGACGGGACCCGCCGATCCGCTCCCGTGGCGCCACCAGAGTCCTATGGTTCGAGTACCCCCTCACGCACTTCCCCTCCAGAGAGTCCTTGCCATGACAACGCAGACCATCGACATCCCCCACCTGGGCGGGTCGACCATCGGTTACAGGTTCGCCCGGCAGTACGACCCCGCCCTGCCCACGCTGGTGATGATCAACTCGTTCACCACCTCGGTCGAGCTGTACCGGCCGCAGTTCGCCAATTCGGATCTCGCCTCGCGGATGAACCTTCTGGCGATCGAGCCCTACGGCCACGGAGAGTCCCGCGCCCGGTACCGGCACTTCACCTACTGGGACAGTGCGATCGCGAACCTGCAGGTGCTCGACGCCCTGGGGATCCCCAAGGCGTTCGCCCTCGGAACCTCGCAGGGCGGGTGGATCGCCACCCGCATGGCGTTGCTCAATCCCGGCACGGTCGAGGGCATCGTCATCTGCGGCACCTCCATGGATTACGAGAGCCCGGCCAGCATGGAACGCGGCTGCTGGAACGGGTCCGAGTTCTGCAGCCCCGCCATCGAGGCGCTCGCCGAGCCCGTCGGTGAGGACTGGGTGGTGGACGACGACTTCGTGGTGGCGGTGCTCGGTGCCGGCCTGGGAGAGAACGTCTCCGACGCGGAGCGGGACTTCTGGATCCAGACCTACCGCACCAACTATCGCGGCGACGAGGGCCGGCGTCGCCTACGCACCAGCTCCATCAACCTCCGCGACCGCGACGGCCTGGAGGCACGGCTGGGCGACGTGCACTGCCCTGTGCTCTGGCTGCAGGGCACCGCCGACCAGGTGTACTCGGTGGCCAACGCCGCGGACGGCATCGCCCGGTTCACCGGCTCACTGTCCGCCACCCTGCAGATCGTCGAGGGCGGCCAGCACTTCCTCACCGCCTCCGACCCCGAGGTCGCCGACGCCGCCACCCTCGCCTTTGTGGAGCAGTGGTCCTGAGGCCGGTCCGACCGGCACGACAGGGCGGGACGCTGCCCGGCCGGCGCCACCGCTCTCTGCTCGATCCAGCCGCGCGGGTAGATTCCGTCAGCGCATTCGTCGTCGTCCCTCAGGCCCGCACCCGCGGCAACAGCACCCGGAACGTCGCACCCCGGCCGGCGGCGGTCTCCACGCCGACCGACCCGCCGTGCGCCTCCACCAGCGACCGCACGATCGCCAGCCCGAGCCCGCTCCCCCCGGTCGCGCTGGTC
>NZ_JAALEA010000370.1 GCF_014145145.1 Dietzia cercidiphylli | reverse complement strand
CGGGAGCCGGCGGGGCGGGACTCCCCCGCCTCGACCGGCGAGAACTTCTCGGTGCGCTCGGTGCTGGGTGTGACGTCACGACCGACCCCGGTGACGGTCGGCTCGGGCGTCGACGGCCGGGGGCGCACCGGGCCGGAGGGGCTCGACGAGGCGGGTGGGGTCGAACCGGCCTTGCCGGACGACGCGGGGCTGCTCGAGGCGGGAGTGGTCGAGGCGGGAGTGGTCGAGGCGCGACCCGACGGAGAGGTCCCGAACGGGGGTGTCAGGGTCGATTCCGGTGCTCGACGACGTGGTTCGACGCGCTCGGACGGCACCGATGGCAGTGACGACCCGGCGCCGAGCTCCCCTGCTGTGGTGTCACCACCCACGGCGAGACGCTCGTCGGTCAGGGTGACGCCCATCTGCCCGAGCTGCTCCCGCAACGCGGCGATCTCGTGGCGGAGCGCGTGGATGGAGTCGGTGGTCTCCGCACGCACGGAGTCGCGCAGGTCCTTCTCCACCACGAGCTCGTGCTCGCGGCGGGCGGAGATCTCGCGTTCGAGCTGCAGTTCGTACACGGTGTGCAGGTCGCGGACCCGGGCCGCCTCGGCCGCCGCCTGCCGCCGGTAGCGGGCCACGAGGAACGCCCCGATGAACGCCGCCCAGAGTGCCGAGAGGGTGCCGATCCGCATCCACACCGGATTGTCGGAGAAGACCATCACCACGGTCGCGATGAGTGCCAGCACCAGGAGCGCCCCGAGAGCGATCCCCGCCAGGCCGCGGTCGTCGCCGCGGACGGGGCGGACGGATCGGGGCTTGTCGATCGCGCCGTCGGAACTCATGCCCCGCATGATACGCAGAGAACCACTAGTCACACGGGTAACCAGCGCGTGTTCCTCCAGATGCCCGCCGTCTGCTGACCGCTCGATCCGCTCAGGTCGACTGGGCCAGTCCCCCCACGTCATCGTCGGAGGGCGGGGTCTCGCACGACGACTCGAGGAACAGACCTGCCCCCACGAGCAGCGCCCCGGACACCAGCACCGCCACGGACGGCGGCAGCTCGGCGCTGGCCGCCGCCAGCTCACCCAACCTCGGTGCGAAGTAGAGGACGAGTCCGACGCCCAGACCTCCGGCCGCGGCCCCCAGCACGGCCGACGCCTGCCCGAGGGCTGCGCACCGCGCGATCGTCAACGGGTGCATCTGACTGCGGTCCTGACCGACCCCGCCGTCGGAGATCGCGGACCGGATCCGGAGCGCAAGCAGCACGTCGATCAACGCCACCACCGGGAGCGTGACCCATCCCCACCCGAGGGGCGGCAGCGACCCGAGCAGCGAACCGGTCAGGAAGTAGGCGGCCACACCGGCGACGAGTGCGACCAGGACGAGGGTGGACACCGCGATGCGAGTCATGTCAGCGGCTCCACCCTTCGGGGGCCAGCCGGTCGTGCGTCCGGCGGACCGCGGCGACCTCGGCGGGGTCCAGGGCGTCGAGGTGGTCGGTGAGAGCGAGGCCGTCGAGCCGGGCCCCGGGCTCGACCTCCGACCACGGGACCAGGACGAACGCGCGCTCGGCGGCGCGCGGGTGGGGCAGGGTCAGGGACTCGTCCCGGGAGTGCACCGGCGTCCCGTCGACCTCCGCCGACACCACGTCCACATCGAGGGACCTCGGCCCCCAACGGACCTCGCGTGTGCGGCCGGCGGCGCGCTCCCGGGCGAAGCCCCAGTCGAGCACGTCGCGGGGGGACCCGGGGTGGTCGACGACGAGGACCGCGTTGAGGAAGTCGTCCTGCTCCACCCCGCCCCACGGTGGGGTCGCGTAGACGGAGGAGACGCGACGAAGGATGCCCTCCCGGGCGGCGGCGGCCACCGCCCCACGGAGCAGGTCGAGAGAATCCCCCTGGTTTCCGCCGATCGACAGCACGGCCCGACAGGTCACCGGTCCACACCCGGGCCGTCGACGTGGACACGCGAGCGTCGGGCCACCACCGCGACGTCCGCGAACTCGGCCGGGATGGGGGCCTGCGGCTTGTGCAGCGTCACCTCGACCGCGTGTGCCTGCGGGGCCAGGTCCATGATCCCGTCGGCGATCTGCGAGGCCACCGTCTCGATCAGGTCGCGGGGGGCCCCGGACACCACGTCGCGGGCGAAGAGCGCCAGCGCACCGTAGTCGACCGTGTCGGCGAGGTCATCGGACGCCGCGGCCGCGGTGAAGTCGGTCCACAGGACCAGGTCCACGAGGAAGTCCTGGCCGTCGCGTCTCTCGTGCTCGAAGACACCGTGGTTGCCACGGACCCGCAGGCCCCTCAGTTCGATCCGGTCCGCCATCAGCCTTCCTCCACCCCTCCGGCCGCCCAGGCGGCCGTCACCCGTACGGCGTCGGCGCTCGGCGGGACGTCGTGGACTCGCACGGCCCACGCCCCCGCCGCCGCCGCGAGAGCGGTGACTGCCGCGGTGGCCGGGTCACGGTCGGCCACCGCCCGGGGCACACCGGCGGTGTCGGCGAGGAGCGACCCGAGGAAGCGCTTGCGGGAGGCGGCCACCAACACCGGGAAGCCCAGGTCGATGAGGACGTCGAGTCGGTGGAGCAGCGCCCAGTTGTCGGCGGCGTCCTTGGCGAAGCCCAACCCGGGGTCCACCACGATCGAGCCCGCGTCGACGCCTGCGGACACCGCCGCGTCGGCGCGGCGGGCGAGGTGGTCACGGACGGAGGTCACCACGTCCCCGCCGTAGTCGGCACGCCCGCCGGCGCCCGCCCGGTACTGGTCGGGAGACACCCAGTGCATGAGCACCACGGGGCAGCCGTGGTCGGCGACGACCTCCAGCATGCCGGGGTCGGCGAGGCCTCCGGAGACGTCGTTGATCAGCGCCGCTCCCGAGTCCAGGGCCTCCGCCGCGACGGAGGCGCGCATGGTGTCGACCGAGACCGTGACCTCCTCCTCCACGAGTGCGCGGACCAGCGGGATCACCCGGGCCGCCTCGTCGGTCCGATCGACCCGGATCGCACCCGGCCTCGTGGACTCCCCGCCGACGTCGAGGAGGTCGGCGCCCTCGGAGACCAGGCGACGCGCATGGGCGAGGGCCGCCTCGGGGGCGAGGTGCCGCCCACCGTCGGAGAAGGAGTCCTCCGTGACGTTGACGATGCCCATCACCGCGCAGCGGCCCGGGCGCGGCAGTACGGACGGGCGCGGCGGGGCGGCCGGGTGGCTCACGTACCCCGGAGGAGGCCGAGGGCCTCCGCCCTGGTGGAGGCGTTGGACCGCATGCTGCCCCGGACCGCGGAGGTGGTGGTCACGGAACCGGCTTTGCGGATCCCCCGCATGCTCATGCACAGGTGTTCGCACTCGATCACCACGAGGACGCCGGTGGGCTGGAGCCTGTCCACCAGGGCGTCGGCGACCTGGCCGGTCAGGCGTTCCTGGACCTGAGGGCGCTTGGCGTAGAGGTCCACGAGTCGCGCGAGCTTGCTCAGCCCGGTCACGGCACCGGATCGCCCCGGGATGTATCCGATGTGGGCCACCCCGTGGAACGGCACCAGGTGGTGCTCGCAGGTCGAGTAGATGGGGATGTCGCGCACCAGCACCAGTTCGCGGTGATCCTCGTCGAAGGTCTTGGACAACACGTCCGCGGGGTCGGTGTACAGCCCCGCGAACACCTCCCGGTAGGCGCGGGCGACGCGGGCAGGGGTGTCCAGGAGTCCCTCGCGCTCCGGGTCCTCACCCACGGCGATCAGGAGTTCCCGGACCGCGGCCTCGGCGCGTTCGGCGTCGAACACGCGGTCGGTGGACCTCGACCGGGCGTCGGCCGCGGGGATGTGGTCAGGGGTTGTCATCAGTCCTCTTCTCGCACGACACCGACCGGGAGGTCAGTCGTCACGTTCCCACGGGGCACGCCA
>NZ_JAALEA010000036.1 GCF_014145145.1 Dietzia cercidiphylli | reverse complement strand
CGCCACGTCGACCGCCCGACCCCGGTCCACCGTGTCGATCGCGCTGTGCGCGGCGGTGCGCAGCAGCAGCCACGCGCCCCCCGCCGCGGCGGCCAGCACCAGGATGACGATCGCGGTGGCGATCACGGTGGTGGCCGTGCGGATCGGCCAGCGTCGGGGCGTCGCGAGAACCTCGCTGCTCAGGGGTGCTGTCCGGGGGGGCTCTGCTCGTGGGGGCACGGCTCCATTGTGCGGCCACGTGGGCCCGACGGGCAGGACTGGAACACGTGTTAGCGTCGCGAGATGAGGGAATCGACGCACCACGGCCCGGAACCCCGGCTCGGACTGACCTTCAGCCAGAACGGGGACGGCACCGTGAGCTGGCACCAGCCGGTCGCCGACCAGTTCGTGGACCCGTCCGGGCGCTTCGCCACGGGGGCCCTGGCGGTGTTGGTCGACTCCGGTCTCGGGGCCGAGAACCACCGCCGTCGTCCCGAGGGGATGTGGACCGTCACCACCGAACTCCGCCTGGATCTGCTGGCGCGCCCCCGTGAGGGGTCGACCGGACTGGGCGTGCGCACGGACCACCTGGGCGACGACGGCCACTGCCTCACCACGCGGGGCGACGTCCTCGATGACGACGGCGAGGTGGTCGCCGCGGGGCTGGTGAAGTCGATGGAGATCGCGGGGGTCGTGGACCCGGATGACTACGACGACGAGCCGCCGTGGCCCTCCGCGTTGGCGCCGGGAACGCTGGCCGAGGTGTTGTGCCTGACGGTGGACCACCACGATGACGGCCCGGGGGACACCCGCGCGGTGGAGGCCGTGATCGCCCCCGAACCGGCGCTCGCCAACCCGCTGGGGAACCTGCACGGCGGGGTCTTCGCGGCCGTCGCGGAGGTGGCCGGTGCCGCGGTGTTCCCGCACGAGCGAGACGTCAGTTCGTCCTCGCTCGACGTGAGGTACGTGCGGCAGATCCCGCTCGTCGGCCCGGTCACGGTGCGCGCCGAGGCGCTCCACGACGGTCGGAGCTGGGGGATCGCGCAGGCGGTCACGCGGGACGCCCGCGGCCGGGTGTGTGCGGTGGCGTCGGTCACTGTCTACGGCAGGCGGTAGATTGTTGCCGTGTCACTCAAGTACGGTCGAGGTGTCCACGACATCGATCGACGGAGGAGACGCGAGTGAAGATCGGCATCATCCTGGGCAGTGTCCGTGACGAGCGGGGCGGCGCGGCCGTGGCCGACTGGGTCACCGCGGAGGCGTCATCGCGGGAGCTCGCCACCTACGACCTGGTCGACCTCAAGTCCTTCGACGTCCCGCTCCTCACCTCGGCCACCGTGCCGGGTGCCGCGAACAAGCAGTACGACGACGAGCGGGTCACCCGGTGGAGTGAGGCGATCGACTCCTACGACGCCTTCATCTTCGTGACCCCCGAGTACAACCACGGCGTTCCCGGCGCTCTGAAGAACGCCTTCGACTCCCTCGGTGACGAGTGGGCGGACAAGCCGGTCGCCTTTGTCTCCTACGGCGCCGAGGGCGGGGTACGGGCCGTGGAGCAGTGGCGCCAGATCGTCGCGAACTTCCGGATGTTCGGCGTCCGGCAGCAGGTGTCGCTGAGCCTGTTCACCGAGTTCGGCCCGGAGGGTCTCCAGCCGAACGACCGGCGCGCGGGGGAGATCTCCACCCTCTTCGACCAGCTCGAGGACGCGGTCCGTCGGTTCGCGCCGATCCCCGCGGGCAGCGCCTAGGGCTCGACGCGCCCGACTCTCGACGGGTCAACGACCGCCGGCCCGCCTCCACACGGAGGCGGGCCGGCG
>NZ_JAALEA010000369.1 GCF_014145145.1 Dietzia cercidiphylli | reverse complement strand
GCGCCCGCCTCGACCGCGGTCGCACAGAACGAGGCGCCGTGGATCCTGGTTCCGGGCAGCGCCGCGAAGAGGGTGCCGGGCAGCGCGTCCTGGGCCCGGATGGTGGCGCCGGTGAGCTCCGTGTGGGCTGCCGCCCTGTCGCCGAGGAGGCCGGCGCGCACCGCGTCCGCCAGCTGTGCCGCTGTCGTCATAGCCTGTCCTCGACCCGCCTCTCGTTGTCCGTGACCCCCCGTGAACCCGCTACACGCTACCTTGCCGGTCGCGGGTCACTGCGCCTGCAGGATCAGGTCGGCTGCGGGGGCGGACGGCGGGATGTTGTCCCGGTTGACCAGCCAGGAGGCGATGTCGTGGAACAGCGGCGCGGCGGACGCCCCGAGGGTGCCGCGCTGGGGGGCGTCGAGCATGATCGAGATCACGTACCGCGGATCGTCGGCGGGCAGGATCCCGGAGAAGGTGATCCAGTACCGGGAGTTGGAGTAGCACGCACACGACGGGTCGATCTGCTGGGCCGTGCCGGTCTTACCGCTGATCTGGTACCCGGCCACCGCGGCCTGAGGGCCGGTTCCCGCCTGTGCTCCCGGCCCGGACTGGACCACCGAGCGGAACATGTCGCGCACCGTGCGAGCGGTCTGCTCACTCACCACCCGCTCGCCCTCCGGTCGCTCGGACGCATGGGTCTCACCGTCCGGGTCCACCCGCTCGGCGACGATCCGGGGCGGCACCCGGACCCCGTCGTTGGCGATCGTCTGATAGATGCCCGCCATCTGCAGGGTCGTCATGGACAACCCCTGGCCGATCGGCAGGTTGGCGAAGGTACCGCCCTGCCAGTTCTGCAGGTCGGGCACCAACCCGTCCGATTCACCGGCGAGTTCGATCCCGGAGCGCTGCCCCAACCCGAACTTCTCCAGGTACTCCGAGTACGGCTCCTTGCCGACCCGCTGGGCCAGCATGAGGGTCCCGACGTTGGAGGACTTCCCGAAGATGCCCGTGGTCGTGTACGGCGTGGGACCGTGCTGCCACGCATCGGAGACGGTCACCCCCTCCATGCTGATGCTCCCGTCGACGGAGTGGACCTCCCCGGGATCGGTCAGCCCGGCCTCGATCGCCGCGGCGGCGGTGATGATCTTCTGCACCGACCCGGGCTCGAACGGCGAGGTGATCGCCGGGTTACCGAGGTCGGCCCCGCGCTCGAGCTCGGCGCCGATCCCCACCGCGGGGTTGAAGGTGTTGTCGTTGGCCATCGCGCGGACCTCGCCGGTCCGGGCGTCCAACACGACCGCGGACGCGCTCTGCGCACCCGAGGAGTCCTTGGCGGACTGCACCGCCTTCTGGACGTGCCACTGCAGGTCCGCGTCCAGGGTCAGACGGATCGTGTCGCCGTCACGCGGTGCCGAGACGTTCCGCAGCGTCCCCGGGATCACCGTGTCGTCCTGGGCCCTGTCGAAGGTCTGTCGGCCGTCCTCGCCGTCGAGTTCGTCGTTGAAGGACGCCTCGATGCCCTGCAGGCCGATGAGCTTGCCGTCGTCGCTCTTCGACGTGGCTCCCACCACGTTGGCCGCGAGGGCTCCGCCCGGGTACTCGCGGATGTCCACACGCTCCGCGCCGATCATGGGGAACTTCCTGGTGATCGCGTTGGCCTGGGTCACGTCGACGTTGCGGACGAGGTAGGTGAAGCCACCCTGGGACGTGAGCTTGGCCTCGATCTCCTCGCGGTCCACCTTCTCCCCGAGCACGGACTCGAACTCGTCGCCGATCTCGTCGACCAGCTGGTCCCAGGTGGGTTTGGTGCGGTCCAGTTCCCTGCGCGCCTCGGCGTTGCGCTGCTCGACCAGTGGCTGGATGGACAGATCACGGGCTTCCCGGGTGAACGCGATCGGGTCGCCGTGCACATCGACGATCGCGCCACGGGTGGCGGGGAGCACCTGGTGGACCTGCCGTTGGCTCTCCGCCCGGGCCGCGAGTTCGGTGCCACCGATCGTCTGTACCCACAGCAGCTTGACCAGCGCGATCACCATGATCACCACGAAGGCGGAGCGCATCCACGTGAACCGCCGGTCCGTCGACGCCGCGGTGAGGACCCTGCCGGAGCGGGTGGGGGGCCGACCGTCACCCGACCGGCTGCCGCGAGGGGCCCCCGAGGGGACCCGCGGTCCCTGTCCCGGGTTGCGTCGATCGGTCATCGAGGGGCCTTTCGCAGATCGTGTCGTCAGTAGAGGGGGCCGGGCACCGGCGCGAGTGTCGCGGCGTCACCGCCCGGGGCGGGTGCGGGAACCGGGGGTGCGGGGGCCACGGCCGGGGCCGGGT
>NZ_JAALEA010000368.1 GCF_014145145.1 Dietzia cercidiphylli | reverse complement strand
CTGCTGATCATCGACGACTTCCTCACCGTGGGCATCGATCCCGAAGCCGCCAACGACTTGTTCGCCGTGCTGGCAAACCGAGAGCACCGGCTGCCGACGATGATCGCCTCACAATCCCGACCGGCGTACTGGCTTGAGGCTCTACCCGACAGGGTCGCCGCCGACTCCATCGTCAACCGGCTGGCCAACAACGCCCGCGAGATCAACCTCGGCGAAGTCGACATGCGACGCCAACGCGACGACCAAGCCCGGGCGACCACCGGCTACTGGGAGTAACCCCCGACGGTGCCGGCCCGCCTCACGCGCGGGCCGGTTCCGGGTCGCCGGAACAGCAGTACCAACTCGCCGGACCCGCGGTACCGACAAGCCCTATCTGCCAGTCAGGCGGTTCACCAACTATCCACGTCGTTGCGCAAGCATCTTGAGCCAGTGCAGGCGGATCCCTCCGAGCGATTCAGTGTCTGGGAGTCATTGGAGGGCAGTATCCCCCTTCTGCAGTTGAAGGTGCCGGGTCCTGACGGGTTAGTCGGAGGGTTCCTGGAACTTCAGTGGCGCCCGAGCGACCTGCTTCGCCCGGGGCTGAAGTTCGAATGGCCACAGTTGATCATCTGCAGTCATCCTGACGCCGGAGCCAAGTGCCGACAGGAGGTGCAACAAGCCACCCAGGAAATCGCTACTTCTCGAGGCATGGCGCTCGGCCCCAACCGGTGGTGGATCTGGCGAGCTCCCTTGGCACCCGAAAAGTCGATAACTGACCTCGACGAGTACGCCCGGGACTGCGTCAGGCACCTACTAGAGCTTTGGGAATCCGTCGGACCTGCGATTGCGGAAGCTCACTCGAGGCTGGCGACTACTCCCCGCTGACGGCCACAGCCCGGGCTTCGGCCTGCTTCCCACGAGGCGCAGAGCCCGACCGACACAAAGACCGCAGCCGACTCAGGCCGATTTCTTGGCCGGCGTCTTGCGGGCCGTCGACTTCTTCGCCGGGGCCTTCTTGGCGGTGGACTTTGAGGCTGTCGACTTCTTAGCCGTGCTCGAGCCGGAGCTGCCGGAGTCCGACTTGGAGGACGTCGATTTCTTGGCAGTCGACTTCTTTGCCGCGGCCTTTTTGGCGGGCGCCTTCTTGGCCGCAGTCTTCTTGGCCGGGGCTTTCTTTGCCGAGCTACTCCCGCTCTTCTTGCTGGCGGTCTTCTTGGCGGAGCCGGAGTCCTCGTCGTCGTCCTCGTCGTCGTCCTGGTCGTCGGCG
>NZ_JAALEA010000367.1 GCF_014145145.1 Dietzia cercidiphylli | reverse complement strand
CAGGTGGGCGCGCTCGGGTCCCGCCACGAGACGGGCGGCGGCCACCGGATCGAGCGGGCCGGCCTCGCCCGCGGACGGGCAGTCGTCGACCAGGACACACGCCCCGCAGGCCGCGGTCCTCGCGTGACACACCCGTCGGCCGTGGAAGATGATCCGGTGACTGGCGTCGGTCCATTCCGCGCGCGGGAGCAGCCGCGCCACCTCCCGCTCGATGCGGACCGGGTCGGTGGCCTCGGTCCACTTCCAGCGCGCGACCAGGCGCATGAAGTGCGTGTCCACCGTCAGCCCGGGCACGCCGAACGCGTTACCGAGCACCACGTTGGCCGTCTTCCGCCCGAACCCGGGGAGGGTGACCAGGTCCTCGAGCCGCCGCGGCACCTCGCCGTCGTACTTCTCCACCAGCGCCGCGCCCAGACCCTGGATGCTGCGTGCCTTGTTGCGGTAGAAACCGGTCGGACGGATCAGCGCCTCCAGCTCCTCGCGGTCCGCGCCGGCGTAGTCCGCGGCCGTGCGGTACCGCGCGAACAGGGCGGGCGTGACCTCGTTGACCCGCTTGTCCGTGCACTGCGCGGACAGGATCGTCGCGACGCTCAGCTCCAGCGGGTCGCGGAAGTCCAACTCGCAGTAGACGTGCGGGAACGCGCTCTCGAGGGTGCGGAGCATGCGCCTGGCGCGGCGGGTGCGCCCGAGGTCGGTTTCCACCCCCCTCGCGGCCACCCCTCGTCTGCGACGCTTCGTGGAAGCTGGAGCGGGGTCGGGCATGAGTCCACATTACGGCCCGGACCACCCTCGGGTGCGCCGGGCCGCGCGTGCGAGCCGGCCTGCGGGGGTGTTTACTCGGGGTCATGCAGGGAATCCTCGTCGTCCTGGTCCCGGTCCTCCTCGCCGGCTTCGCCCTCCTGATGGACAAGTTCGAGGCCGCCATCCTGGCCGAGCCCGAGCAGATCGAGACCTGACCCACCCCGGTCGCCGCGCGTTGGTCACACCTGGGGCACCGGACCGGCTACAGTGGCTTTCGCCACACGCACGCCATGGCGCGGACCTCGCTCGTCCGCGCCCGAACGGGAGGGTCACAGACTGTGACGACAGATCGCCGCACGGACCAGTCTGCCGACGACGTACTCACCCGGGCCGGCATCTTCCAGGGTGTCGAGCCCGCGGCCATCTCGGCGCTGCGCGCCGACCTGACCCGCGAGGAGTACTCGAAGGGTGATGTGATCATCCGCGAGGGCGAGCAGGGCGACAGCCTGTACATCGTCACCTCCGGCAAGGTGAAGCTCTCCCGCAAGGCCCCCGACGGCCGCGAGAACCTGCTGTCCATCCTCGGCCCGTCGGACATGTTCGGCGAGCTGTCCATCTTCGACCCGGGCCCGCGGACCTCCTCGGCGGTCTGCGTCACCGACGTCTCCGTCCAGGCCATGGACCGCTCCGCGCTCAAGCGGTGGATCTCCGAGCGTCCCGAGATCTCCGATCAGTTGCTCCGCGTGCTGGCCCGCCGCCTGCGCCGCACCAACAACAACCTGGCCGACCTCATCTTCACCGACGTCCCCGGTCGCGTGGCCAAGGCGCTGCTGCAGCTGGCCCAGCGCTTCGGCACCCAGGAGGGCGCCAACATCCGCGTGACGCACGACCTCACGCAGGAGGAGATCGCCCAGCTGGTCGGCGCCTCGCGCGAGACGGTCAACAAGGCCCTGGCCGAGTTCGCGCACCGCGGCTGGCTGCGGCTCGAGGGCAAGAGCGTCATCATCTCCGACACCGAGCGCCTGGCCCGCCGCGCCCGCTAGTGGGTATCTCCGTTAGTTCGTCGGGGGTCG
>NZ_JAALEA010000366.1 GCF_014145145.1 Dietzia cercidiphylli | reverse complement strand
GGCAGTGGCGGGGGAGATCCGGGCGACCAGCCTGGTGTGGAGGACGCCGACCGCCTCGAGCAGCGCGTCCCGGGCGGCGTGTCCCACTCCCGTCGCGTTGATCAGGCCGTGCACGTGGCCGCTGTGCCGTCGGAGGGTCACGTCGACCCCCGCCTCGACCAGTGCGGCCGCGTAGCGTTCGCCCTCGTCACGGAGCACGTCGAAGCCGGCCACCACGACGTAGGCCGGGGGCGCGTGGCCCAGCTCGCCGGCGAGCAGTGGCGAGACGCGCGGGTCCAGGGCCTGTTCGGGATCGGCGAGATAGTGGGATTTGTACCAGTCCATCTGCGCCTCGGTGAGGAAGAACCCTCGTCCGAACAACTCGTACGACTTGTGCTTGGTGGACAGGTCCGTGACCGGGTTGAACAGGACCTGCATGGCCGGTGGGGTCCATCCGGGGGCGCGGTGCAGGGCGACCACCGCGGCCAGGTTCCCGCCCGCGCTCTCGCCCCCGATCGCGATCGCCCGTGGGTCGAGGTCGTACTCCGCCGCGTGCTCGACGACGTGCCCGAACGCCGCGAGGGCGTCGTCCAGGCCGGCGGGGAACGGGTGCTCCGGAGCCAGCCGGTAGTCGATCGAGATGACGGTCAGCGGGGTGTGGGCGGCGAGGAAGCGGGACACCGAGTCTCCCGAGTCGAGGTCGCCCAGGACCCAGCCGCCACCGTGGAGGTACACCAGGGCGGCGCTCGGCCCCTCGATCCCCGCGGGCCGGTACAGGCGAGCCGGGATCGGGCCGTTCGGACCGGGGATGGTGAGGGGACGGACGGTCTCGACGGGGGTCTGGTGACCGAAGACGAAGGCCTCGCCCGCGATCTGGTCCCGTCCCCGGTCCAGCGGCATCCGTTCGAAGGTCTCGGACACCCCGAGGTTCAACAGTCTGGTGCCGACCTGGGCTTCGAGGCCGAGCTGCTGCCCGTCGACCCGGACCGGGGGCCCGGCGATCAGTCGCTGGATCGGGGACGGTGCCGCCCCGATGAGGCGGATGACGCGGCGGAGCACGTGTTCCGCGAGAGGTCTGTGCGTGGGGCTCATCTGGGTATCGATTCTGCGAGGCCGAACTGGAGGTGCGACCACCGTATGCCGAACTTGGACGCGCGTCCAGTATTTCCCGGAAAATCCCGGATCGACCCTCCCGTGCCTGCCCCGGTCCCCGCCGATCGGGCCCGGATCCTGGACACCCGTCCTACACTCGGCGCCATGGATCGAGGCCCACAGCGGCACGCGGACGCCGCCGACGTGATCGTGATCGGCAGCGGGTTCGGTGGCGCGGTCAGCGCCCTCCGGCTGGCCGAGCAGGGGCTCACGGTCCTGGTGCTCGAACAGGGTCGTCGTCATTCCCCCGACGACCTCCTGGCCGCCCGCAGGGACCCGCGCAGGTACCTCTGGATGCCCGGTCTGGGCCTGCGCGGCTTCTTCTGGCAGCGGGTGCTGCGTCATGTCGGCATCATCGGCGGCGCGGGGGTGGGGCGGCGGCAGCATCGTGTGGGCCGGGGTGTTGCTCGAGCCGAAGGACGAGTTCTTCACCGACCCCGCCTGGCCCGCGTCCGCCGCCGGCTGGCGCGATGAGCTCGCCGGGCACTACCGGACCGCCTCGCGCATGCTCGGCCGCGAGACCACCCGCCACGTCGGACAGATGGATCTGCACCTGCAGGCCACCGCCCGCTCGATGGGGGCCGACCGGACGTACGGCCCCACGCCCATGGCCATCTGGTTC
>NZ_JAALEA010000365.1 GCF_014145145.1 Dietzia cercidiphylli | reverse complement strand
CCGCGCACCTCCCCGCGCCGCAGGGCGTCGAGGCAGGAGTCGCAGCGGCAGAACGGGTTGGGCCACCCGTCGGCGGCACCCGTGCCCAGCAGCACGACCTCCATCAGGCCCCCGGCTCCCGGAGCGGCAGGACGGCGCGGCCGTCGGGGCGGTCGAGGACCTCGACGCGGGCGTCGTACACCTCGGCCACCCGTTCGACGGTGAGCACGTCCTCCCCGGTGCCGTCGGCGACGATCCGGCCCTCGTCGAGCAGGACCACGCGTTCGCCGTAGTGCGCGGCGGAGGTGAGGTCGTGCATGGCGGCCACCACGGTGAGTCCGCTCTCGCGTCGCATCGAGTCGACCAGCTCGAGGACCTGCTGTTGGTGCCCGATGTCGAGGGCGCTCGTCGGCTCGTCCAACAACAACACCCGGGGCTCCTGTGCCAGCGCCCGGCCCAGGACCACCCGCTGGAGCTCGCCCCCGGACAGCGTGGTGGCGATGCGCGGGGCGAGGTCGTGCAGCGCGAGTCTGTCGATCACTCCCTCGACGACCTCGTGGTCGTGGGGCGACTCGGTGCCGAAGCGGGGGATGTGGGGTGTGCGGCCCAGCCGGATCAGCTCACGTGCGCTCACGCCCTCGGGCACGACCGGGCGTTGTGGCATGAGCGCCACCATCCGGGCGACCCGCCGTCGCCCGGCCCTCCGTGGCGCCAGACCCATGACCTCGACCTCCCCACGGGACGGGATGAGCCCGGCCATGGCGTAGAGCAGCGTGGTCTTGCCCGAGCCGTTCGGCCCGACCAGGGAGATCCAGGTCCCGGTGGGCACGACCAGGTCGATCCCGTGCAGGACGGGCACGGCGTCACGGGCCACATGGAGACCGCGGCAGGACAGGGCTTCGCCGGCGTCCGGGGTGGAGGTCATATGAGCCCCCGGCTCCGACGCAGGACGAACAGGAAGAACGGGGCCCCGATCGCCGCCGTCACGACCCCGATCGGCAGCTCGGCCGGGCTCACCGCGGTGCGGGCCACTATGTCGGCCAGGACGAGGAAACTCGCGCCGACCAGCAGGGAGAGCGGTAGGAGTAACCGGTGGCCCGGGCCGATCACCATCCGCACGGCGTGCGGGATCACGATGCCGACGAAGCCGATCAGGCCGCTCACGGACACGACCGCGGCGGTGCCCAGCGTGGCGACGCTGATGAGCACCAGCCGCACCCGGGCCGGGGCGATGCCGAGGGTGGAGGCCTCGACGTCACCCACCGCCATCACGTCGAGGGTGCGCCGGAACAGGGCGATCACCGCGACCGAGACCAGGACGTACGGCAGCACGGTCAGCACCTCGGACCAGCCGCTGGTCGTGAGCCGGCCGAGCATCCACGAGTACACCTGCCTCAGGGTCTCGTCGTTGCGCTGCATGAAGAAGGTCTGGATGGCGCTCGCGAACGCGGCGACCGCGACTCCCGCGAGGATGATCACGACCTCGGTCCGACCGCCACCGACACTGCGGCCGAGGGTGTAGGTGGCCATCACCGCGATCATGCCGCCGACGAACGCCGCCGGGGGCACCATCGCCGAACCCATGGCCCCGCCCACGACGATCGCCAGCGTCGCGCCCAGCCCGGCGCCGCTGGAGACACCCAGGAGATAGGGGTCGGCGAGCGGGTTGCGGAACACGCCCTGATAGGTCGCGCCGGCGATCGCCAACATCGCGCCGACGATCCCGCCGAGCACGACCCGCGGGATCCGGATCTCCCACAGGATCACCTGCTGGCGAGGCGAGAACCCCGAGTCGACGTGCACGAACGGCAGTCGCCCGACCAGCTCGAGCAGGACTCCCCGCGGGGTGAGGTCGGCGGGACCGACCAGCGTGCCCGCCACCAGCGCCACGAGGAAGAGCACTGTCGCTCCGCCCAACACCAGGGCGTGGCGGGGCGACGCACGGGTCACGAGGCAGGTTCCCTCTCGGGCTGTGATTCGTTCACAGTCAGTGTGGAGATGATCCCGGCCACCTCACGCATGAAGTCCACCACGCGCGGGCCCCACCGGCTGGCCAGGTCCTCGTCGACCACGAAGACGCGGTCCTGCCTGACCGCGGCGAGCTCGCCCCAGCCGGGACGCTCGGCGACGACCTCCGGGGTGATCCCGCAGCACTGCCCGTCGGCGAGCATCACCAGGTCGGGGTCCGCCTCGAGGATCAGTTCCTCGGACAGCTGCGGGTAGGCGTCCTCGCCGGTCGCGATGGAGGTCAGCCCCAACAGGGAGTACACCTCGCCGATGTACGTGTCGTCGGTGACGGTGTAGTAGGTGTCGTCGAGCTCGTGGAAGTAGGTCAGCGGGGTCTCACGCCGGGGGACCGAGGCCACGATCTCGTCGATCTCGCCCCGCATCCGCGAGACCAGTTCGGCGGCCTCGCCGACCGTGCCGGTGGCCGCGCCGACCTGTTCGATCTGGGTGTAGGTGTCGTCCAGGGTCCGTGCGGCGGGGAGCAGCAGGACCTCGACCCCGGACCTCTCGAGACCGGAGACGATGTCGCCGGTGTCGTCCGTGGCCACGACCAGGTCCGGCTGGTACCCGAGGATCGCCTCGAGGTTCGGGGTGTAGCCCGACAGGTCGGTGACCGGCGCATCGGCGGGATAGTTCGAGCGTTCGTCCACCGCGACCACCCGGTCGCCGGCACCCACGGCGTAGAGCATCTCGGTGGTGGTGGGGCTGAGCGAGATGATCGCCTGCGGCTCGCCGGAGGCGGCGGCGCCGCCGGTCTGGTCTGCCTCCGGGTCGTCCGCCCCGGAGCAGGCTGAGGCGATCAGCGCGACTGCGGTGAGGACGGCGGCGAACCGGGAGCGGGCTCGGGGCGTGGTCCGGGCTCGAGACAGGTGCATGACATCCTCCGGGGATCGCCAGGACGAAAGCAGCTCGGCAGCGACGCGGACGCCGCGGCACGCAACCGTCCTTCGTGCGAGGTCAGTTCGTACGGTGCCGCGGTACCGGCCGACCCGGCGCGCCCGCTCGGGGCGGGATCACAGTTGCGCGGGCATCGTCGGATTCACACCGACTTCCGCCGGGCACCACGGGTGTCCGGCGGGGGAGCCGGACCCTCCGAGGGTAGCCGACCCCCGGGTCGACGGCAGGATGGGCCGTGACCACCCTCCGACACCCACCGACAGGAAGGACCACGAGATGACGACGACGAACGGTTCAGGCGAGGGGCCTTCGGCCGCGGAACTCCGGTCGCGGGGTTTCGCGACCCGGCGCGGGGTGATGGGCGACGCCTTCGTGGACCGCGCGATGGGCCGGGCCGAGGGGACCGCCTCCGAGGCCCTCCAGTACGTGGTCACCGAGAACGTGTGGGGGAATATCTGGGACCGTCCGGGACTCGGGCGCCGCGACCGCAGCCTGTTGAACATCGGCATGCTCGTGGCGTTGCGGGCGAACGTCGAGTTGGCCGGTCACGTGCGCGGCGGCCTGACCAACGGCCTCACCCGCGAGGAGATCACCGAGGCCGTGATCCACGCCTCGGGGTACTGCGGGGCGCCGGCGGCCCTCTCGGCCATGAAGACGGTCCAGGAGGTCTTCGACGCCCTCGACGGCAGGTAGGGTTGTGTCCAGAAGTGACCCCCGACACCCCCTGAGTGAGGAGCCCCTCGCATGCGCAGCACCATGCAGCCGGAACAGCTGAACATCAGTACCATCCTGACGTTCGGCGCGACCGTCCACTCGGACGCGGTCGTCACCACCTGGACCGATCAGGGCCCGCGGAAAGTCACGTTCGGCGAACTCGGGAAGCGGGCGGCCCAGCTCGCCCACGGGCTGCGTTCGCTCGGGATCGACGCAGACCAGCGCGTCGCGACGTTCCAGTGGAACAACTCGGAGCACATGGAGGCCTACCTGGCCATCCCGTCGATGGGCGCGGTGCTCCACCCCCTGAACATCCGGCTGTTCCCGGACCAGCTCGAGTTCGTGGCCAACCACGCCGAGGACAAGGTCGTCATCGTCGACCCGAGCCTGATCCCGCTCCTGCAGCCCCTGCTGCCGCGGTTCTCGACCGTCGAGCACGTGATCGTCACCGGCGGCGGTGCGGCGAACCTCGAGGCCCCGGAGGGCGTGCAGGTGCACGACTACGAGGCGCTTCTGGCGGCCCAGCCCACCGAGTTCGAGTGGCCCGAGGTCGACGAGAACTCCGGCGCCGCGATGTGTTACACCTCGGGCACCACGGGCGATCCGAAGGGCGTCGTCTACTCGCACCGGTCGATCTACCTCCACTCGATGCAGGTGTGCATGTCGGACGGGATGGACATCTCGCTCGACGACAACGTGCTGGCGATCGTCCCCATGTTCCACGCGATGTCGTGGGGGCTGCCGTACGCGGCGTTCCTGGTGGGTGCCTCACTGCTCATGCCCGAGCGCTTCCTGCAGCCCGAGCCGCTGGCCGCGATGATCGCCTCCGAGCGGCCGACCCTGGCCGCCGCCGTCCCCACGATCTGGCAGGCCGTGGACGCGTACAGCGTCGATCACCCGATCGACATGTCGAGCTTCCGTGCCGTGGTCGTGGGCGGCAGCTCCTGCCCGCCCGCGCTGATCCGCAAGTTCAAGGAGAACTACGGGATCAACATCATCCACGCGTGGGGCATGACGGAGACCTCGCCCATCGGCACGCTGTCGCGGCCGAAGGCGGACCTGCCGGAGGAGAAGCAGTTCGACCTGCGCACCACGCAGGGCCGGTTCATCGCGGGGGTCAAGGCCCGGATCGTCGACGACGCCGGCCAGGAAATGCCCTGGGACGGCGAGTCCGTGGGTGAGCTCCAGGTGCGCGGCCCCTGGATCACGGGCAGCTACTACAAGGTGGAGAACTCCGACTCGTTCGACGACGGCTGGCTGCGCACCGGCGACGTCGGCTACGTCCGCCCCGAGGCGTTCCTGCAGCTCACTGACCGTGCCAAGGACATCATCAAGTCCGGCGGCGAGTGGATCTCCTCCGTGGAGGTGGAGAACTACCTCCTCGAGCACCCAGCCGTGGCCGAGGCGGCCGTGATCGGGATCCCCGACCCCAAGTGGGACGAGCGCCCGCTGGCCACGATCGTGGTCAAGGAGGGCGTGGCCGACCCCGACGTCGAGGACCTGCGCGCGCACCTCGAGTCCAGGATGGCCAAGTGGCAGGTGCCGGAGAAGTTCGCGTTCGTCGACGAGATCCCCAAGACCTCCGTCGGCAAGCTCGACAAGAAGCGCATCCGCGTCTCGCACTCCGACGGTGAGCTCACGGTGGTCAACGCCCTGGAGAAGTAGCCCCCGGTCGGGCCGCCCCACCGGTCCGGTCCCGCCCCAACGAGAAGAGCGTTCCGCGCACATCGCCCGAGAGGCAGGTGCGCGGAACGCTCTTCTCGTTGGAGCGGCGGCGGCTGGACGGGTCGCGGCGGCGATTGGGCGGGTTGCGCGCGCGGGTCGGGCGGGTCGCGCGGG
>NZ_JAALEA010000364.1 GCF_014145145.1 Dietzia cercidiphylli | reverse complement strand
GCGGCTAGACCGCGGCGCGCGCCGGGGCCCGCGGCACCGGCCGCCCACGGGAGGGCGCCGTGAGCGCACACTGGGCCCATGAGCGAAGCAACGTGGACCGTGGACGCACTGCCCGACCTGACCGGCACGACCGTCATGGTCACGGGCGGCACCAGCGGCATCGGACTGGAGGCCGCCCGTGAACTCGCGGGTCGGGGCGCCCACGTGGTGCTCCCTTCCCTCACCCGGGCCGAGGGGGAGGCGGCCGCCTCCGAGATCGGCGGTTCGACCGAGGTCCGCCAGCTCGATCTGGGCGATCTGGACGCGGTGCGTGGGTTCGCCGCCTCCTGCACGGAACCGATCGACATCCTGCTCGACAACGCCGGGTTGATGAGCAAGACCAGGCGGGAGACGACAGACGGCTTCGAGCTGCACCTGGGGGTCAACGTCCTCGGTCCGTTCCTGCTCACGGAGCTGCTGTTGCCGCTGCTCCGGGAGAGGGTCGTCATCACCGCGTCGATGGCGCACGCCAAGGGACGAATCGGCTTCGAGGACCCGCATTTCCGCACGCGCCGGTACTCGATGGCGGCCGCGTACGCGCAGTCCAAACTCGCCTGCATGCTCTGGGGGCTGGACCTGCAGAACCGGCTCACCGCCGCCGGCTCCACCGTGGACGTCCAGCTGGCCCACCCCGGGTTCGCCGCCACCTCGATCCTCGACCCGACCCCGTTCCCCCCGGTCAACGCTGTACTGAAGCTACTCGGGAGACGGATCGTCCCCACTGCCGCCGACGGGGCCCGGCCGCTCCTGTACGCCGCGACCGAGGACCTCCCGGCGGCCTCCTATATCGGGCCGACAGGCTTCAGTCAGATCCTCGGGGCGCCCGGCCCGTGCGACCGGTCCGACCGGGCCCGCGACACGGACCTGGCCCGTCGTCTCCGGGAATTCGCCGTCCGCGAGACCGGGGCCGTCCTCACGGTCTGACTCGTGCGGGTGACCTCCCCGGGCGCACCGGTAAGCTGACCCCCATGACCACCAGCCACCTCGACGCTCCTGAGACCACCGGCCACCCCGGCGCCGATCGGCCCGCCGACCCGATGCGCGACGCAGTCCACGACGCGGCCCGTCGCGCCCGGACGGCCTCGCGTGAGCTGGCCCTGCTCACCACGGAACGCAAGAACGCGCTCCTGCTGGCGGCGGCGGACGCGCTGGTGGCCTCGCGGGCGGAGATCCTCGATGCCAACGCGCGGGATATCGCCGACCAGACGGAAGAGGGGACCGGCGAGGCGATGCTGGACCGGCTGCGGCTGACCGCCGAGCGGATCGAGGGCATCGCCGGAGGCCTCCGTCAGGTCGCGGGACTGGCGGATCCCATCGGCACGGTGACCCGCGGATCCACCCGGCCGAACGGGCTGCAGCTACGTCAGGTCCGGGTTCCGCTGGGCGTGGTGGGCATGATCTACGAGGGCCGCCCCAACGTCACCGTCGACGCGTTCGGCCTGGCGTTCAAGTCGGGGAATGCGGCGCTACTGCGCGGTTCGCGATCGGCCCGCTACTCCAACGAGGCACTCGTGGGTGTCCTGCGGGGCGTACTGGCACAGCACGAGTTGCCGGTGGACGCCGCGCAGCTCCTGCCCTCGGAGGGCCGGTCGTCCGTCACCCACCTCATCCAGGCCCGCGGGCTGGTCGACGTGGTGATCCCCCGCGGCGGTGCCGGGCTCATCCAGGCCGTGGTGGAGAACGCCAAGGTCCCGGCCATCGAGACAGGGACCGGTAACTGCCACCTCTACATCCATGGTGACGCCGATATCGACGAGGCGATCAGTCTGCTGCTCAACGGCAAGACCCGCCGCTGCAGCGTGTGCAACGCCACCGAGACCGTCCTGCTCGACGAGGCCCTCGGCGACGCCGCCGTGGACCGGGTGGTGGGGGCACTGCAGTCCGCCGGCGTCACCGTGCACGGCGACCGCGAGGGACTCGTCCCCGCCGACGACGTGGACTGGGGCGAGGAGTACCTGAGCATGGACATCGCGCTGAAGGTGGTCGACGGCGTGGACGCCGCGATCGACCACATCGCCCGCTGGTCGTCGGGACACACCGAGGCGGTGGCCACGCGGAGCATCGAGGTGGCCGACGCGTTCTGTGCCCGGGTCGACGCGGCCGCGGTGATGGTCAACGCCTCCACCGCGTGGACGGACGGCGAGATGTTCGGCTTCGGCGCCGAGATCGGAATCTCCACCCAGAAACTGCACGCCCGCGGGCCCATGGGTCTCGAGGAACTCACCAGCACCAAGTGGATCGCCCACGGCAAGGGACACGTGCGTCCCTGACCCGCTCCACCCGGGCCACCGCCCACACCCGGCCCCACCCCGGGCGACCGAGATATCGAGAGGACCCACCCATGGACCGAGCCCGGACCGCGCAACGACCGGCATTCGAGAGCATCGACCACGTGATCGAGAGTCTCGGGGCCCAGGGCTACCTGGCCGACCGCTCGACCGCGACGGTGGTGTATCTGGCCGACCGGTTGGGCAAGCCGCTGCTCATCGAGGGGCCGGCGGGCGTGGGCAAGACCGAACTGGCCAAGGCCGTCGCCGCGGCCACCGAGGCCGAGCTCATCCGTCTGCAGTGCTACGAGGGCGTGGACGAGGCCAGGGCCCTGTACGAGTGGAACCACGCCAAGCAGATCCTGCGCATCCAGGCCGGCCAGGGGGAGGGATGGGACTCCACGCGGGACGACGTCTTCTCCGAGGAGTTCCTGTTGTCCCGCCCGCTGCTCACCGCCATTCGGCGTAGCGAGCCCACCGTGCTCCTGGTCGACGAGGTGGACAAGGCCGACATCGAGATCGAGGGCCTGCTGCTCGAGGTGCTCAGCGACTTCGCGGTGACGATCCCAGAGCTCGGGACGATCCAGGCGGTCCGCAAGCCGTTCGTGGTCCTGACCTCCAACGCGGCCCGCGAACTCTCCGAGGCGCTCAAGCGGCGCTGCCTCTACCTGCACCTGGATTTCCCGACCCCCGAACTGGAGCGCAAGATCCTCGGATCGCGGGTGCCGGAGCTCGACGACCGGCTGGCCGAGCAGCTGGTCCGGGTGGTCGGGGTGCTGCGCGCCATGGCGCTCAAGAAGGTGCCGAGCGTGTCCGAGACCATCGACTGGGGCCGCACCCTGGTCGCTCTGGGCCTGGACACGATCGACGACGAGACCGTCCTGCAGACCCTCGGAGTGGTGCTCAAGCACCAGTCCGACCAGCTCCGCGCGGCCGCCGAGCTGCGGCTCAACTAGCGTGCGGCGATCAGGAGGTCAGGCGAGATGAACACGCGTGCGCCCGGCGGGCTGTCCGGGCACCTCGTCGACTTCGTCGACGCCCTGCGCCGCAAGGGCATCCCCGTGGGGCCGAGTGAGGCGGTCGACGCGGCCGCGGCGATGGTCCACATCGACCTGCTCGACCGGGCGGCGCTCAGGGAGGCGCTCGCCGCCACGATCCTGCACAAGCCCACCCACCGAGGCGTGTTCGACCAGCTCTTCGACCTGTGGTTCCCCGCCGCGATCGGGGCGCACTCCGCCTCGGACGGGGTGGCACTCGAGGTGGAGATCCCGACGGACGACGACGGCAAGGTGGACCCGGAGGCGCTCAACGAACTCATCGCCTCGCTTCTGCTCGAGGACACCGAGGAGTCGCGGGCCAGGGCCCGGGCGTTGGCCGAGCTCCTGGTGGAACAGCTCGGTTCGTACGACTCGGCGAGCGGTCCGCGCTACTCCGCCTATCAGGCCCTCAGTCCACTGGACACCAGCGCGATCATGCAGAAGATCCTCGACGGCCTGATGGGGGCCGATCCCTTCGACCCGGACGGTTCCAAGCGCCACGCCGAGAAATCCGCGGCCGCCAACTCGGCGGCGGACATGGTCAGGGGTTTCCTGCGCGAGGTCGCCGACGAGACCCGGCGCCGCACCGCGGAGACGGTGGGTCGCGACCGGGTGGCCGACTACGCGGTGGGTCCCGCGGCGGAGCAGGTGGACTTCCTGCGGGCCAACGACCAGGACCTGCAGACGTTGCGTCGGCGGGTGGGTCCCCTCGCACGTCAGCTCGGTAGTCGCCTGGCCGCGCGACGTCGTCGTCACCGTCAGGGCGCCATCGACATGCGCAAGACGATGCGCCGGTCCATGTCCACCGGCGGGGTGCCGGTGGAGCTGGTGCTGCGCAAGCCCCGGCCGGCGCGCCCCGAGTTGGTGGTGTTGTGCGACGTGTCCGGGTCCGTGGCCGGCTTCAGTCACTTCACGCTCCAGCTGGTGCACTCCCTGCGTGAGCAGTTCTCCCGCGTTCGGGTCTTCGCCTTCGTCGACACCACCGACGAGGTGACCTCGTTCTTCGAGACCGGGTCGGACCTGGGATCGGCGATGAGCCGGATGGTGCGCGAGGCCGAGATCGTCACCTACGACGGGCACTCCGACTACGGGCACGCGCTCGAGGGGTTCGCGGACCGCTACGCCCACACGCTCACCCGCACGGGTTCGCTGCTCATCCTGGGCGACGGGCGCAACAACTACCGCGACCCGGCCGTGGAGGCGCTCGAGTTCGTCAGCGAGCGCGTCGGGCACACCCACTGGCTCAATCCGGAGCCCAGGAGGCAGTGGGGAACCGGTGACTCGGCGGCCAGGCTGTACTCCCAGTACGTCCCCATGCACGAGTGCCGCAACGTCGAGCAGCTCACGGCGGTCGTCGCGGGCCTGCTGCCCGTGTGAGGGCGCGGACACGCGAGGGAGCGGAACGTGGTGCCGGACCGATAGACTCGGCGACCATGACCACGACGGGGACCGCCGCGGGCGCCGGACGCCGCATCGGAGTGATGGGCGGGACCTTCGATCCGATCCATCACGGTCACCTGGTGGCGGCCAGCGAGGTCGCCCACCGTTTCGGTCTCGACGACGTGGTGTTCGTCCCCACCGGGGAGCCGTGGCAGAAGCGGGGTCGTACCGTCTCGCCCGCCGAGGACCGGTATCTCATGACCGTCATCGCGACGGCCTCCAACCCCCGGTTCTCCGTCAGTCGCGTGGACATCGACCGGCGGGGCCCCACCTTCACCGTCGACACCCTCAGGGACCTGTTGCGACAGAACCCCGGAGTCGAGCTGTTCTTCATCACCGGCGCGGACGCGTTGGAGAAGATCCTGACCTGGCGCGGCTGGGAGGAGATGTTCGAGCTCGCCACCTTCGTCGGGGTCTCGCGCCCCGGCTTCGAGTTGTCCGACACGCATCTCGCTCAGATCGGTGACGGCCGCGTGCACCTGCTCGAGATCCCCGCGCTGGCCATCTCCTCGACCGAGTGCCGACGGCGTGCGGCCGAGGACGCCCCGGTCTGGTACCTCGTCCCCGACGGGGTCGTCCAGTACATCGCCAAACGCAACCTCTACCGCCCCGAGGGCTCCACCAGGCTCGACGGGACCCCCGCCGCGACGGCTCCGGCACACCGCGAGCTCGTCCCCACCGACCACCACACCGAGGAGAACCATCAGTGACCGCTAGCCCCGAGGCCCTGGACATGGCGGGCATCGCCGCCCGCGCCGCAGACGAGAAGCTGGCCACGGACATCGTCGTGCTCGACGTCTCCGGCCAACTCATCATCACCGACTGCTTCGTCCTGGCCTCGGCCGAGACCGAACGTCAGGTCAACGCCGTCGTCGACGAGATCGAGGACAAGCTCCGCGAGGCGGGGCACAAGCCGCTGCGTCGGGAGGGCACTCGCGAGGGGCGCTGGGCGCTGCTCGACTACAACGAGGTGGTCGTCCATGTCCAGCACGTCGACGAGCGCGACTACTACTCGCTCGACCGTCTGTGGAAGGACTGCCCGGTCGTGGAGATCGAGGGCGTCGAGACCTCCGGGCGGCCGGAGTCCGCGACGAGCGGCGCCGACGACTCGCTCGCGCCGGAGGAGCCGCAGCGGGATCAGGGGCTCTGACACCGCGGTGACCCGTCGTCTCATCCTGCTGCGTCACGGTCAGACGCACTACAACGCCTCGCTGCGGATGCAGGGCCAGTTGGACACCGAGCTCAGCGAACTCGGCGTCCAACAGGCCCACGCGGTCGGTCGCGCCCTCGCACACCGTCGACCGTGGACGATCCTCTCCTCCGACCTGCAGCGGGCACGCGAGACGGCCCGGGCACTGGCCTCGGAGGTCGGGCTCGACGTCCGGACCGACCCGCGCCTGCGCGAGACCCACCTGGGCACGTGGCAGGGGATGAGCCATTCCGAGGTCGACGAGCTGTGGCCCGACGCGCGGATGCGGTGGCGCAGCACCCCACGGTGGTCCCCGCCGGAGGGGGAGAGCCGGCTCGACGTGGCCCGGCGGACCCGCCAGGTGGTCGACGAACTCGTGGACGCCTCGCCGGGGTGGAACGAGCACCCGGCGGTCCTCGTGGCCCACGGGGGGGCGATCGCCGCCCTCACCGCCGCTCTGATCGAGCTGCCGGTCGAGCAGTACCCGATCTTCAACGGTCTCGGGAACACCTGTTGGGTGCAGCTGTCCGCGCACCCGCGGCCCGGGTCGTCCTGGAGCGGGCAGTCCGCGACCCCGGAGATCGGGCCGACGACCGAGGGCGCCCGCGACGTGCTCTGGCGACTGGACCAGTGGAATGCCGGTCTCACGCCCCCGGTGGTGCAGCCATGACCATCCGCCTGGTCACCGACTCGAGTGCCGACCTCCCCGAGGAGTGGGTCCGCGAGTTCGGCATCACCGTGGTGGGCCTCCACGTGGTCGAGGAGGGGGACCGGGCGGTCTCGACGGCCGCGGTGACCCCGGACGAACTGTCGGCGATCTACCAGGAACTCCTCGACGATCCGGACTGCACGGGCATCGTCTCCGTCCACCTCTCACGTGATCTCTCCCGCACGTGGGAGTCCGCCGCCGACGCGGCCACGAGATTCGGCGGTCGCGTCCTGGTCTCGGACTCCAGGTGCGCCGGGATGGCGTTCGGCGCCGCGGTGGCCCAGTGCGCCTGGGCGGCGAACAACGGGCTCGGCCTGTCCGCCACCTACGAACTCGCCGAGCGGATATGCCGGGGAGCGTCCACCTTCGCCGCTCTGGAGTCGTTGGAGAGTCTGCGCCGTGGTGGCCGGATCAGCGCTGTCGCCGCCCTCTTCGGCAGCGCGCTGGCCATGCGCCCGATCATCGTGCTGCGTGGTGGTTCGGTCGACCTGGCGGCCAAGGCCAGGACCACGACCAAGGCCCACGAGAGGTTGCGCGCGCTGCTGCGCGACGAGGTCGGCCGGGGCGATGTCCTGGTGGTCGTCCACCAGCACGAGGCACTGGAGCGGGCCCGGGAGATGGCCACCGAGATCCGCAAGGAGACCCCGTTCCCCGAGCGGGTTCTCGTCGTCGAGTTCGACGAGGTCCTGGCCTGGCACCTGGGGCCCGGGACCGTGGGGGTCTCGGTGACCGACCTCGTCGACACCGCATTCCCCATCCCCCCGGTCTCTCCACAGGACGACGACTGAGAGACCTCCGCGGGGTCCGCGAGTGGCCCCCGCCCGGCTAGCGTCGGCCCATGTTCCCCGACACCCGGACCCGTCCCGCGGACCCCGGTGATCCCGCCCGCGAGGCCGCGCTCCACCGGCTCTCGAGTGTGACCGCGCCGGCGGGCCCGGCGTCCGTTCCCCTGGCCGACGCGGATCCGGACGGGGCGAGACCCGAACGGGTGCCGCCCGCGCGTCCGGATCCG
>NZ_JAALEA010000363.1 GCF_014145145.1 Dietzia cercidiphylli | reverse complement strand
GACGGCCTGGTCCAGCACCCGGACGGCATGAGCGGCCTCGGCGACCGTCCAGGCCCCGTTGGCGTCCACCCGGATGCGGGCGTCGGGGCGGGCCTGCAGGACCGCGGCGACCCGGGCGACGTCGTCGACGAGCTGCTGCCCGGATTCCGCGACCTTGATCTTGACCGTGGTGCACCCGGGGAAGCGGTCGAGGATCCCGGCCACCTCGCCCGCGGAGACCGCCGGGACCGTGGCGTTGACGGCGACACGCGACCGCAGGGCCGGCGGCGGACCCTGCCACGCCATCTCCAGGGCGGAGCGAAGCCAGTGGGCGGCCTCGGGGTCGTCGTACTCGGGGAAGGCGCCGAACTCACCCCACCCCGCCGGCCCCTCGACCAGCGCCACCTCCCGCTCGGTGAGGCCGCGGAACCGGACCCGCATCGGCAGGGCCACCACGTGGACGCGGGCGAGCAGATCGTCGATCGACTCGGGGCCCGGTACGGATGTCATGGCTCCACGCTAACGTCGAACCCATGACCGAGAGCAGCGCAGCGCAGGGCGAGACCGGGAACCCGTTCGATCCGACGCAGTGGCGGGAGGTCGAGGGCTTCCGGAACGGGGAGGACCTCACGGACCTGACCTACCACCGCCACGTGGGCGAGGGCCGGGCCGACGGGATCGTGCGGATCGCCTTCGACCGCCCCGAGGTGCGTAACGCCTTCCGGCCGCACACCGTGGACGAGCTGTACCGGGTGTTCGACCACGCCCGCCGCTCCCCCGACGTGGGCACCGTGCTGTTCACGGGCAACGGGCCGAGCGCCAAGGACGGCGGCTGGGCGTTCTGTTCCGGCGGCGACCAGCGGATCCGCGGCCGGTCCGGCTACCAGTACTCCACGGAACACGACTCGGACGTGGCCGGCGCGACCGCCGACAAGGTGGACGAGGCCCGGGTCAAGGCCGAGGGCGGCCGGCTGCACATCCTGGAGGTGCAGCGGCTCATCCGCACCATGCCCAAGGTGGTGATCTGCCTGGTCAACGGGTGGGCGGCCGGCGGCGGCCACTCGCTCCACGTGGTGAGCGACCTGACCCTGGCCTCCCGCGAGCACGCCCGGTTCAAGCAGACCGACGCCGACGTGGGGTCCTTCGACGCCGGCTACGGCAGCGCGTACCTGGCCAAGCAGGTGGGCCAGAAGTTCGCGCGCGAGATCTTCTTCCTGGGTCAGGCGTATACGGCCGAGGAGATGTTCCAGATGGGCGCGGTCAACCGGGTCGTCGACCACGCCGAGCTCGAGAACACCGCGATCGAGTGGGCGCGACAGATCAACGGCAAGTCGCCCACCGCGCAGCGGATGCTCAAGTTCGCGTTCAACCTCACCGACGACGGCCTGATGGGTCAGCAGGTGTTCGCCGGCGAGGCCACACGACTGGCGTACATGACCGACGAGGCGGTGGAGGGGCGCGACGCGTTCCTGGAGAAGCGCGACCCGAACTGGGACGACTTCCCCTACTACTACTGACGGCGCCGGTCCGGTCCATGCCCGTTACCCGCGACCTGCGCACCCTGCCCGTCCCCGGCGGCGTGGCCGTCACCGCCCTGTTCCCCACGTTCGAGCAGCTCCTGGCCGACCGTGGCCCCGCGCTGCTGCCCGTCCCGTCCGACGACCCCGCCCGGATGCGTCTGCTCGTCGGCGCCATGCACCCCGACGAGCCGATCGACGACCGGGCGGCTCTGGTGGTGAGCACCTCCGGCTCGACGGGCACTCCCAAGGGAGCGATGCTGTCCGCCGCCGCGTTGGCCGCGTCGGCCTCCGCCACCGACGCGTTCCTCGGCGGGCCGGGGCGCTGGCTGCTCGCGTTGCCCGCGCACCACATCGCAGGCCTCCAGGTG
>NZ_JAALEA010000362.1 GCF_014145145.1 Dietzia cercidiphylli | reverse complement strand
GTCGGCCTCCTCGCCGGCACCGCCCTGGACGGCGTGTGCGTGGTGTCGGCGGTGATGGGGGCGCCTGATCCACGCGCCGCCGCCGTCGACCTGCTCTCCCGCTGGACCCGGGCCCGCGGCTGAACCGGCGCCGAACCGCGCCACCACTCGCGGGGTGCCCGTACCGTCGGGCGCATGCAAGACAGCACCCCGGACCAGATCACGATGGTCGAGTTCCCCAGCTCGTCGATGCCGGCGACCGCCGACTTCCTCTCGACCGTGTGTGGCTGGACCCCCACCGTGTACGGGACGTCGTACACCGACCTCACCGGCGGCGGGATCGAGGTGGGGATCCAGGGCGACGACGACGAGCAGTCTCCGGCTCCACTAATGGTGATCCGGGTGGCCGACCTGGACGAGGCGCGCGGACGGGTCGAGAGCGCCGGTGGCGTGGTGACCCTCGAGCCGTTCTCCTTCCCCGGCGGCCGGCGGTTCCACTTCCGGGAGCCCGGCGGGAACGAGATGGCCATGTGGGTGCCCGAGTAGCCACCGACCGGGTAGCCACCGACCGGGTGGCCACCGACCGGGCTGCCGCGTACTGCAGTCTCATGCGGTCGGTTCGAACCCCTCCGGCAGCGCGAGCCTCGTGAGTTTGGCCGGGTTCGAGTGGAAGTAGACACGCGTGACGCGGCCGTCGACCACACCCAGCTGGGCCACCCGCACGACCCCGCGGGAGACCACCGCCAACGCGAACTCCCCGTTGACCTCGACCGGCGCGATCATGCCGTCCGACAGTTCCGCCGCCTTGATGAGGAAGTACGCACACTTGCGGGCCCCCACGATGTCCCTGCGGGCGGCGTTGACCTTCCCGTCGCTGTCCGAGACCACCCGGGCGTCCGCGGTGAGCACGTCGATCGTCTGCTGGAGGTCGCCTGCCAGGACGGCCTCGACCAGCCGCGAGATCACCGACTCCGGCGCACGCTCCGGCGGACGAAGGTCGGTGTCCAACCGGTGCCTCGCCCGGCTCACCCACTGACGAACCGTGGGCACGGCCGCGTCGAGCGCCTCGGCGATCTCGGAGTAGGGCAGGGCGTAGGCCTCGCGCAGGACGAAGGCCGCGCGCTCGTCGGGACCCAGTTGCTCGTAGGCCAACAGGACGGCGATCCGCAGGTCGTCGCGCTGCTCGGCCAGCTCGGAGGGCAGCAGGGCGGTGTCGACGGGCTCGGGGAGCCACGCCCCCACGTAGTCCTCCCGCCTGCGTCGCCGCAGCCGGTCCAGGCACAACCGCGTGGTGACGGTGGTGAGCCGCGCCTCGGGGTTGTCGGGCGCCGATCCCTCCTCGAGCCTGACCAGGCGGGCCAGGGCCTCGTCGGCGGCGTCCTCGGCGTCGGCCCACGTCCCGGTGATGCGGTACCCGACGCCGAGGAGGCGCCCCCGGACCCGGTCCACCGCGGCCCGGTCGAGTCCGGCGAGCGCACCGGCCGCCGTCACCTCGGGCGAACGGGATCGATGTCCTCCCGGCGCACGCCCTTGAGCGACCCCGGGTCCTTCCGGGTGGCCACTGCGATCCGGTTCCATGCGTTGATGGTGACGACCTCCATGAGGAGCTGTCCAGTGCCCGCCTCGCCCCGGTGCCGGACCACGTCGTCCCAGAGCTCGTCCGAGACCGATTCCTCGCCGCGGATGTGCGTGATCGCGTCCGCGAACCCCAGGACCGCGAGGTCCCCCTCGGACAGCTCACCGGCGTGGGCGGGCCAGTCCTCGGCGGCGACGATCCGGGCGTCGTCCCAGCCGTCCTTGCGGGCGTCGCGTCGGTGCATGGCGGTGCAGAACCGGCACTCGTTCACCGCCGAGACCCGGAGCCTGATGAGGTGACTGTCGGAGCGGGAGACCCGGGCCCGGGTGTAGGCCTCGAGCGCCAGCATGGGTGCCATCGCGCCCGCACTGACCTGTGTGCGCTGTCCGTGGTCGTTCCGGTGTGTACTCATACCCCATCGACGCACCAGCGTCCCCGGATGTGACACGGTCCCGGATTCGACAGCGGATGGGTGCGATCACCCATGGCGGTCGGCGGGGTGCCCTCCTAGCCTGGGCACATGACCGATCCCGATGATCTGTTGCTCTCCGACGCCGAGCGTCTGCACGCCCTGACCGCGCTGGGTGACCACTATGCCGCGGGCCGCCTCGACGATCCGGAGTTCCACTCCCGCTCCGGTGACATCGCGGCCGCGCGCACCCTGGGTCAGCTCCGCGGGTCGTTCAGCGATCTGCCGGGCGGCGTGCCCCTGACCAGCGTTGACGGCATGATCGTCCAGTCGGCCACGGCGACGGGTGGCGAGCTGGTGCGCACCTCGTCGTCGTCACCGGCGGCATCGGACCCGGATCGCGAACTCCAGGATCTCCGCAAGCGCGGCAGGACGGTGGAGACGCTCGACGGGTTGGTGCTGGGGGCGACGCTCGTGGCGTTCCTCGTCCTGCAGTTCGTGGTGGGCTGGGACTACGCGTGGATCGTCTGGCCGTCGCTGGTCCTGACCCTGGGGGTCCCGCGCGCCATCCTGCAGTTCACCGACTCGGACGAGGAGCTCTACGAGGAGCTCAAGGAATCCGACGACGAGGCCCGCAAGGAGCGCCTCCGCGCGGCCACCGAGCGGATCCGCGAGCTCGGCGACGGGCGCGAGACGCGGGACTGACCCCTCCGGGCGGGTCCCGGCCGTCCACGGCCCTACCCGGCGGGGGTGCCCGGCCCGTGCCCGGTGCCCGGACCGCCGTCACCCTCTCTCCTACCGAGCGCCGCGGCCGCCGCGGGGAGCACTCCCAGACCGAGTCCGACCGCCACGATCGTCGCCCCCACGCCCAACGAGGCCAGCACGGGGACCCTGCGTTGGGCGAGGGCGGTGTCACAGGCCTCCTGCGCCTCCGAACTCGGCTGCGGGC
>NZ_JAALEA010000361.1 GCF_014145145.1 Dietzia cercidiphylli | reverse complement strand
GGTCCCTGCCCGACGTCGTCCACCGTGGCGGGGTCGACCTGGCCCCGATCGACCCCGCCCACGCGGACTCGCGTGCCTGGCTGCGCAGCCTGATCTGGCCCGGACAGCAGTCCGAGCGCGTGCCCCGCCTGGACGCCGCGCTCGACATCGCCGCCGCCGACCCGCCTCGGATCATCACGGGGGACCTGGTGGAGAAGCTGGAGGACTCCGTGGCGGCGTGCCCCGCGGGGTCCACGCCGGTGGTGTTCCACACCGCGGTGCTCGGGTACCTCGAGCCCCCGGCCCGCGCCGAGTTCGTCCGCCGGGTCACCGATCTCTGCCGGGACGCGGGCGCGGTGTGGATCTCCGTGGAGGGGGTGACCCTCCTGCCCGACGTCGCCGAGCAGGTCCCGGAACCGATCCGGCGCCACAAGGGCATCTTCGTCGTCGCCGTCAACGGGCGACCCCTGGCCACGGCGCACGGCCACGGCGACTGGGTCCGCGCGCTCGACATGCCCTGAAGGCCGGATCGGGGCGGGGCTGGTCGGATCGGGGCTGGTCGGATCGGGACTGGTCGGATCGGCCGATTCAGTCGAACGGCCACCCGCGGCGCATCGACTGGTCGGACCCCGGCTCGATGAGGTACTCGGTCCCGAACGTCGCGGTGTAGACGTTCTCCGGCAGGGCCAACATCATGCCGATGTCGCTGGTCTGGCTGGCGTGGCACTCCATGGCGCGACGCTTGAGCTCCACGACGTCCGCGGGCAGGTCGATCGCCCACGCGATCTCCGACTGCGGGACCCCGACCGGCAGCCCGTCGTCCCCGGTGAGGATCATCCGGCGCAGTTCCTCCACGTCCATGCCGCCGGACGCGAACGCCGCCAGGAACTCCGCCGCCTCGGGGCTGTCGAGCATCTCGAGCTGGGCGTCCTGATTGGTCGTGGCCTCCAACAGCCGCGGGCGACGGGCCGCCGACTCCACCGCGCGGCGGGCGATGCGGTGGACGGCCAGGTGATCCGGGTGCCCGTAGTTCCCGTGGTGGTCGTACCCCACCAGGACGTCGGCGTCCTCTCTGTCGAGGATCCGGGCGAGCCGCCCGGCCGCCTCGTCGGTGTCGGCGCTGTGCAGGCTCAGCGGATCGTCGTTCTGGGCCCAGCCGGTCATCCCCGAGTCCCGGTACCCCAGCCAGTCGATCCGGGCGACACCCAGTACCGCTGCCGCGGCCCGGGCCTCACCGCGCCGATGGTCGACCAGGTCGCCGTCGGGCCCGAGGTGGTCGGGTCGCTGGCCGTGGCCGCCGTCGGTGGCGAAGACCGTGACGACGCGGTGGCCACCACGCGAGGCGAGGGCCATCATCCCGGCGGTCTGCGAGGTCTCGTCGTCGGGGTGGGCGTGGAGGAACACGATCGTGGACACCCGACCAGTGTGCCCTCCCGCCCGGCCGGGTGTGCGACCGGAACGGACCGAACCCAGCACGCGAGACTCCCGACGCGCGACCCCCCACGCACGACTCCCCGGTCGACACCGCTCCGGGTGGAGCGGGTCCGGCCGGGGAGGGCGCGGGTGGTGCGTGTGGGGCCTACTTCTCGCGCACGACCGATCCGTCGTCCTGCAGGCGCAGGAGCGGGTAGATGCCGTTCTCGTCGTGGTTCTCGTCGCCGACGACCGGGGGGTTGAAGACGCAGAGCATCTGCATCTCCTCCTCCACGATGACCTGGTGCTTCTCGTGACCGTCGAGCAGGTACATCGAACCCGCCTCGAGCGGGTACTCCTTGTCGTTCGTGAGGTCCCGCAACGTGCCCTTGCCCCGGGTCAACCAGACGGCCTCGATGTGGTTGGCGTAGTGGAAGTCGTTGGTCGTTCCGGCGGCGATGGTGGTCTCGTGGAACGAGAACCCCACCCGGTCGTCGGCCAGGACGATGCGCTTGGACTCCCAGTTGCCGTTGTTGCCCTTGATGTGGCGGTCGGTGTCGGTGATCTCTGCGGTGGTGCGAACGATCATGTGGTGCCTCCTCGGGGAAGGTGTGGTGGTCCGGGCGGGCTCAGAGGTACTGCTGGGCGAGGACGTGGTCGACTGCCTCGTAGCAGATCTCGATTCCGCGGTCGCGCTCCTCGTCGGTCAGGATGAGCGGGGCGAGGAACTTGACGACCTCGTCGCTCGGGCCGGCGGTCTCGACCAGCATCTTGTTGTCGAAGCAGCGGGCCATGACCTCTGCGGCCAGCTCCGGCTTCTCCAGGAAGGCGATACCGAAGGCCATGCCGCGGCCGCGGAGCTCGAGCTTGCCCTCGTACTTGTAGACCAGCGGGGAGAAGCGCTCGCGGAGGATCCGGCCGTTCTCGAGCGTGCGGTTCTGCAGCTTGTCGTCCGACCAGTACTTCCGCAGCGCCACCTCGGCGGTGACGAACGCCATGTTGTTGCCGCGGAACGTGCCGTTGTGCTCGCCCGGGGTCCACTCGTCGAGCTCGCGGTTGAACAGGGTGATCGCCAGCGGCAGGCCGTAGCCGCCGATCGACTTGGACAGGGTGACGATGTCCGGCTTGATGCCGGCGAACTCGAACGAGAAGAACTCGCCGGTGCGGCCGCAGCCCATCTGGACGTCGTCGACGATGAGCAGGATCTCGTGGCGCTTGCACAGCTCGTCGAGGGCCCTCAGCCACTCGGCGCGTGCCGCGTTGATACCGCCCTCGCCCTGGACGCACTCGACGATCACGGCCGCCGGGCGGTTCATGCCCGAACCGGAGTCGACCAGTACGCGCTCCATCCACTGGAAGTCCTCGGTCACGCCGCCGAAGTAGTTGTCGTACGGCATCGGCGTGGCGTGGACCAACGGGATCCCGGCACCGGCGCGCTTCATGGAGTTACCCGTGACGGACAGCGACCCGAGGGTCATGCCGTGGAACGAGTTGGTGAAGTTGATGATGGCCTCGCGGCCGGTGACCTTGCGGGCCAGCTTGAGCGCCGACTCGACGGCGTTCGTCCCGGTCGGCCCGGGGAACATCACCTTGTAGTCCAACCCCCGCGGCTCGAGGATCGTCGAGGTGAAGGTCTCGAGGAAGGCGCGCTTGGCGACGGTGTACTTGTCGAGCGAGTGGGTGACGCCGTCGCGCTGGATGTACTCGAGCAGCGCGCTCTTCATGTCGTCGTCGTTGTGGCCGTAGTTCAGCGCGCCGGCGCCACCGAAGAAGTCCAGGTAGTCGTCCCCGTCGACGGTCGTGAGCTTCGCACCCTTCGCGGTGTCGAACACCACCGGCCAGTTGCGGGAATAGCTGCGGACCTCGGATTCGCGGTCGGAGAAGATCGAGGTGTCCAGATTGGCGTCGTGCGTGGCTTCGGTCATGGTGGTGATCACTCCATCAACAATGGTGTCGGGCGGCGGCGGCGGACGGATGCGTCCGGGCGCCCTGTTAGGAAATCGTGTAGAGATCTTCGGGTTCGTGCCCGTCACCGAGCAGTTCGGCGCCGAGGTAGTCCTCGCTGGACAACGTCATGCCCCGATCGCGCGCGACGGCGCCGAAAGTGCGCTGGGACGCCTCGTTGTCCGGGCTGATGGTGGTGCGCAGGCGGACCACGCCGCGCTCGGCGAGCCGGTCCATGAGGTTGTGGAGCAACCGTGCGGCCAGACCCTTACCGCGCTGGTCCGCGTCGACGCCCACCTGCCAGACGAAGATCGTGTCCGGCTCCGAGGGGCGCAGGAATCCGGTGACGAAGCCGACCACGCGGCCCTCGACCTCGACGACCACCGAACTCTCGGAGAACTCCGCTCCCCACAGCACGTAGGCATAGGAGGAGTTCAGGTCGAGTACTCCGCTGTCGCGGGCGATCTCCCACATGCGATTTCCGTCTGCCGCGGTGGGCGGGCGGAAAACCGCGTCGGACGAATCAGGGTTACGGGGTGCTTCTCGTTCTCCTTGGTTCATAGGTAATTACCACCGTAATGACGTGGACCGGTTGCCGCATCTACCTTCGCCGGATCGTTACCCGATTGCCGGGCGAGTCCGCAGGTGACCGCCGTGCAGTGACGTCCGTCACCCCCTGCTCCCCCGCCCCCGGGCGCCATACTCTTCCTTAGCGGGCCGGAGCCTGGGAGAATATTTTCATGGACCACAACCCGATCACCGAATTCGACGAGGGCCGCTCACTCGAGTTGCTGGCGACCGAGTCGCTCGGCCGTCTGATCACCGTCTCGGGCGGGCGGGCCGACATCTTCCCCGTCAACTACGCGCTGTCGACGGAGGGCAGGATCTTCTTCCGCACGGCGGAGGGCAGCAAGCTCGCCGGCCTCACCGTTCACCCCGACGTGGTCTTCCAGGTCGACCACATCCAGGACGAGGAGGCGTGGTCGGTGGTCGTCCGGGGTGAAGCCCGACGGCTCGACAGCTTCGCTGAGATCAACCGCGCCGAGGAACTCGACCTCAAGCCGTGGATCCCCACGCTCAAGTACAACTTCGTGGAGATCACACCGGAGCAGATCTCGGGCCGCGGCTTCACCTTCGGCGAGGAGCCGGAACG
>NZ_JAALEA010000360.1 GCF_014145145.1 Dietzia cercidiphylli | reverse complement strand
GGGGGGGGGGCGGTCAGTCGGCGTGACCTGTCCCCTGTTCGGACAGCTCGGCCCACAGCCGTCTCACGCGGGCGTCGATGTCGTCGCGGATCAGTGCCATCCGCTCCGCACCCTCGATTCCCCGCTCGCCCGGTTCATCGGTCTCCCAGACGTCGATGGCCGAGCGCATCCCGTCGACGGGCTCGAGCCGTGCGGCCGTCCCGAGTACGACGACGCGGTCCGCGCGGCGCATGATGTCGTGATCCACCGCCGCCGCGGTGCCGCCCGACATGTCGGCGCCGAGCTCGGCGAGCGCGACCACGGCCTCTGCGTTGGGGGACTGCCCCAGCGCGGGTCGCGTACCGGCCGAGTGGACCTCCACCGCGTCCCCCGCCGCGTGACGCAGTAGCGCCTCCGCCATCTGGGACTTGCCACGATTGGACTTGCACACGAACAGGACCGTGGGGCGCGCCGGAGCGTGGTGCGTCATCGAGCACCATCCTCAGGCGAGCGGCCGGAGGCCGACATGTCCTGGTGAATCGCGTTCGGGACCGTCGGGTCACCCTTGAACAGACGCTTGCCCGCCCACAGGCTCACGTACACGAGCGCGATGAGCACGGGCACCTCGATGAGCGGCCCGACCACCCCTGCCAACGCCTGGCCGGACGCCACTCCCCAGGTGCCGATGCTCACGGCGATCGCGAGTTCGAAGTTGTTGCCCGCGGCGGTGAAGGCGACCGCGGTGGACTTGGCGTAGTTCAGGCCTGAAGCACGGGCGGCGAGCAGGCTCCCGCCGAACATGAGGATGAAGTAGGCCAGCAGGGGCAGCGCGATCCGCGCCACGTCGAGAGGCCGTCCGATGATGGTGTCGCCCTGGAACGCGAAGAGCACGACGATGGTGAACAGCAGGCCGTACAGCGCCCACGGACCGATCTTGGGCAGGAAGGACTCCTCGTACCACTGCCGCCCCTTGGCCTTCTCGCCGAAGTGCCGGGTGAGGAACCCGGCCAGCAGCGGGATACCGAGGAACACGAGGACACTCAGCGCGATCGCCCATACCGAGAACCCGGCGGTGGTGGTCTCCAGCCCCAGCCAGCCCGGGAGGACCTGGAGGTAGAACCATCCCAGGCCCGCGAACGCGATCACCTGGAACACCGAGTTGATCGCGACGAGCACCGCCGCAGCCTCCCGGTCGCCGCATGCGAGGTCGTTCCAGATGAACACCATCGCGATGCAGCGGGCCAGGCCGACCACGATCAGGCCGGTACGGTACTCGGGGAGGTCCGGCAGCATCAGCCAGGCCAGCGTGAACATCAGCGCGGGACCGACCAGCCAGTTCAGTGCGAGGGACAGCAGGAGAAGCCTGCGGTCCCCGGTGACGCGACGCGTCTCGTCGTAGCGGACCTTGGCCAGGACGGGGTACATCATCACCAGCAGACCGACCGCGATGGGGACCGAGACTCCTCCGACCTCGACCGCCTCCAGCGCCTCGGCGATACCGGGCACCAGACGCCCGAGCAGGAGCCCGACAGCCATGGCCGCGAGGATCCACACGGCCAGGTAGCGGTCGAGGAAGGACATCCGCGCGGCGACCGGGGCGTCGGGATCGGCGGGGGAAGGGGGGCCGGCGGTCGCCGATACCTGGGTGCTCATGCGCCCAACCCTAGGCAATCCATCGATGTCGGTCAATGTATGACGCACGCCACCGGGCTGTGCGAGCTCAGAACGGTGGCGGGTGGAGGATCTCGTCGAGGACCTGGTGAACCTGCTCCTCGGCACGGCTGACCACCGGTTTGTTGCGATCCCACCAGCGACCGATGGGAGGCCTGGTGCCATCAGGACTCGCGCGATCGGGGCCGGAGCGGTCGGCCCGGGCGCGTTCTGCGCGGTGGCGGGCGGCACGGCGGGCCCAGTAGGTGGGCTCGGACAGCAGGTCGCCGTCCGCGGTGTCCGGCTCAGGGTTGCGGGCCTGCTGGACGTCCCAGGCGTCCTGTTCGGCTCGGGCCTGTTCGCGCCTGTACGCGGCCAAAGGGCCGGAGGGCCTGGTGAGCATGGTGGAGCCGTCGGGAGTGACGACGACGAGCGTGCCGTCTGGCGCCAGGTCGTAGATCCACCCGGAGAAGGTCTTGAATCGGTGATGGCGCCGACACAAGCACATCAGGTTGCACTCGGTGGTGTGTCCGCCCCGCTGCGGGTCGGCGTGGTCGAAGGGCCGACAGTGATCGATATCGCAGTTGTCCGCCGAGACGGTGCATCCCGGGTGCCGGCAGGTGCCGTCGCGAAGGCGGATGCGGCGGGCCAGGGCGGCGCCGGGCCGGTAGGTCAGGGCACGGCGGGCGTCGTCGGCGGCGCC
>NZ_JAALEA010000035.1 GCF_014145145.1 Dietzia cercidiphylli | reverse complement strand
CGGTCCGCGCCGCCGCCGAGGACGAGCGCCCGCGCCCCGGCGTCGGTGACCCTGGCGGCGTGCTCCGGGTCGACGACCACCTCGGACACGGAACTGAGCGTCAACAGTTCGGCCAGATCCCGGGACGGGGGCAACGCCACGGCCACGGCGCCGAGACGCGACAGCGCGGCGATCGCGACCAGCGCCGAGGGCCGGGTCTCCATGAGCACACCGATGTGGTCGCCCTGGCGCACCCCGACCTCGATCATCCCCCTCACCACGTTCGTGATCCGGGCGTCGACGGCCGAGTACGTGTGGACGCGGTCGGAGAACAGGAAGCACGCGTCATCAGGCTGCGTCCGCGCACGCTCGGCCATGATCTTGGCGAACGAGATGCGTGTCCCCGTCTGGATCTGCCCCAGTCGCACCAGGCGCGGCGCGGCGTGCAGCGCCTCGTATCCCAGGGCCCGCGTCGTCCGCAGAGTGCCCACGGCGAGGTGGCCGGCACCGCGCACCACACCGACCCCCACCCCGGCGATCTGCGTCGCCCCTTCCGTCGCGAGCATCACCGCCGTGCCCGGAGACGGGTCACCACCGGAGTCGGGCCCGACCTCGACGATGCCCTTCGGACGATCTCCGGTGCCTTCTCTCCAGTCGATCCAGTCGGCGACGGCAGGCCATGTCAGCGAGGAGGCGGTCGAGCCGACGACGAGTCCGAAATGCCCGGCGCGGACCGGGAACTCGAAGACGTCCGCGCCGGGGGCGACGGCCGCGATCTTCCGGACGCCCGCCGGGACGCCGATCTCGTCGACTTCCCCGAGCACCGCGAGGACGGGACAGGTGATGTCGGCCAGGGACACGACGTGATCTCCGACGACGAAGCCGCCGACCATCATCCGATTCTGGATGATCACCTGGTGGAGCACGTCGACGATCGCCGGTCCGGACCACGCGACGAATCCCTCGCCGCCGAGAAAGCGGCGCTGCCGCTCGTGTCCGATCAGCGCCTCGCGGTCGTGGAGTTGACGCAGGAAACCCACCTGCGCACGCGCGGTCTTGATCGGGTCGAGCAGACGGAACCCGGCTGAGGCCATCCACCCGGGGAGCGAGCGGTCGCTGAAGACGTGGTCGGCGACGAAGCGGGCGACGTTCACGATCAGGTCCTCGGGTACGCCGAGCGGGGCGTTACCGCGGACGTCGACGGGCGCGCCGAACGTCACGACGCTCTCGAGGTCGCGCGAGCGCCGGTATGCCGCGGCCTGATAGCAGAACATGCCACCCTGGCTGTACCCGGCGAGATGCACCGAGCGACCCGTGGCCGCGGTGACGAGGTCGACGGCGTCGCTCACGGCGACCACGTGGTCGGTGAGGGTGCGTTCGAGTCCGCCGTCCTCGAGGTCCGGGGAGCCGAAGTCGATCACCCAGGGATCCATGCCGGCCGCGTGCAGCGCGGCCACCGCGCTCGTCGACGGGGAGACGTCCCAGACGTCGGCGGAGATCATCATGGGGGGCACGAGCACGATCGGCGGGCGCGGTCTCTCTTCCGCATCACCGCCGACACGTCCGTGCTCCGCGACCCCCGCCACCGGCGCGTAGTAGCGGCGCAGCCGGAACATCGGCCGACGGGTGGCGATCTCGAACGGCGAGAACTCCTCGTCAGTCTGGAGACCGCCGAAACGCAGGACCTCAATCGCGTTGACGACGTACGACGTCGCGGTCTTGAGGGCGACGGCGAGGATGTCGGGGCTGAGGGTCATGGTGGGTCTGACACTAGGGCGCGACTTCTGGTCGGAGTGGTCAGTTCACGAACAGAGGGGAGGACGGGGCGCGAAAGGTGGTCGGCCCGGCGCACCGCCGGTCAGAACGGCGGGCGTCCGAGGTGGTCGCCCCACCGCTCACAGGACCACCCACCGCGGTCCGGCGCCAACTCGATGACCCCGCAGTTGGGGATCCGGTTGACCAGCGCCCACTGTGAGGGGACGGCGCCGGCGAACACCGCGATCATCCGCATGAGGGTGCCGTGCACCACCAGCACCACGTCGATACCGTTGTCGAGGTGGCTCTCGCGGAGCTCCGTCACCAACGGCATCGCGCGTTCCTGCACGTCCAGCGCGCTCTCTCCCCCCGGCAGGCACGAGGAGAGGTCACCGTGCTCCAGCCAGTCCCGCACGAGCCGGTTGTACGCCAGCAGCGCCTCGGTGCCGGTCCTCATCTCGTACTGTCCGGCCTGTACCTCGTACACCCCCGGCACGGCCCGGGTGGGCAGTTCTGTCGCGTCGGCGATCAGGCCGGCGGTCTCGCGGGCGCGCGCCGCCTCGGAACTGAGGATCACGCTCGGCGAGATGCCGGAGGCGGCGAGCTCGGCGCCCACCGTCCGCGCCTGGTCCCGCCCGAGGTCGGTGAGGGGGGCGCCGGGCAGGGCGGTGT
>NZ_JAALEA010000359.1 GCF_014145145.1 Dietzia cercidiphylli | reverse complement strand
CCCGACCGCGGAGCGGGAGGATTCCTCGACGGTCCGCAGGGCGCCGGCGGCGGCGTCGGGGTCGAGTCCCATGACCCGTCGTGCGGCGCCGGCCTGGACGCCGATCGCCGCGACGTGGTGGGCGATCACATCGTGCAGCTCCCGGGCGATGCGCAGACGCTCCTCGACGACGGCGCGGTCTCGCAGTGCCTCGGCCTGGTTCTCGATGGTCTCGGCCTGCTCGGCCAGGGAGTGGCGGCGCCGTGCACCCCGCCACGAGGCGATCCCGAGTGCGGCGGCGCCGCCGAAGTAGACGATGTTGATGAGCGCGGTGTAGACGAGGTAGGCGGGCACGGGAGGGACGAGCCCCGACGAGCGGTCGGTGTCATCGAGGGAGTCGAGGATCTGCTGCATCCCCGATCCCAGCGCGAGGTACCAGATCATCCACACCACGAGGGCGGCGGTGATCCCCACCGCCACACCGACCAGAGCCCTGCGGTCGCGGGCCCATGCCACCGCGGAGTAGACGGCGATGAAGTACAGCACCTGCTGGGAGACCTGCCCCATCACCAGCGGCATGACGCTGCCGATGATGAGCAGATGCGCGGTCGCGCCGAGGCCGGTCAGGAGCGGGAGTCGGCGGCGGATGGCGAGCAGGGCCGCCGCGCTCGCCATCGCCGCGTACTGGGCCCACAGCGGAGCGCTCTCGCCGCCCAACACGCCCATGCTCCGCAGGATCTCCAGTCCCACGGCCGAGCAGGCGAACATGGCCAGGGCGAGGACCGCGTCGGCCCGGAGGTAGTTCTCCGGCAACGGTCGGGTCCATGCGTCCTCGGCGTCGAAGAGGCGGTTCAGGCGGGCCCACACGACAGCCGAGCCTATCCGCTCACGGTCCGGCCGGTGGCGCGGCGCCGCAGCGGCGGCCGCCCGGGTCGGTCACGGCTGGTCGGGGTGTTCCCCGATGGTCTCGACCGGCAGGTCCACGACGAACCGCGCTCCGCCCGCGGGGGAGTCCTCGACCCGGACCGATCCCCCGTGGGAGCGGGTGATCTCGGCGACGATCGCCAGCCCCAGGCCGGACCCCCCGGTGCCGCGGGCGCGGTCGGCGTCGAGTCGGGCGAAGCGGTCGAACACCGTGTCACGCTGCTCGGGTGGCACCCCCTCGCCGTCGTCGTCGACGGTGATCACGGCGCGCGGTCCCGCGGGGTCCGTGCGATCCACGGTGAGCCCGATCATCACGGCCTCACGGGCGTGCCGCCGCGCGTTGTCGACGAGGTTGCGCACGACCCGCAGCAGGGCGTCGGGGTCGCCGACCAGTCGGGCGGGTTCCACCGCGCCGGTGACCTCGAGTCCGCCCAGTCCACGGAGCCGCCCGACCTCGGAGAGGACGATGTCGTCGAGGTCCACGTCCTCGCGACGCAGCGGGACACCCCGCTCGTCGTTCTTGGCCAGCAGGAGGAGATCCTCGACCATCGACCGCATCCGCTGGACCTCGGGCAGCAGGAGGTCGTCCACGGTCTCCACGTCGACCGGGGTGCCGGAGGTCGAGGACAGCTCCAACAGCGTCGACAGCGTGGACAGGGGGCTGCGTAACTCGTGCGAGGCATCGCCCACGAAGGCCACCTGGGCGGTCCTCGCGGCGTCCAGGCGGGCGAGCATCGCGTTCATCGTGCGGGCCAGTCGCGCGATCTCGTCCTCCGCCTCGGGCACCGGCACCCGCTCGCCCCGCCCCGAGGCGGAGATCTCGGCCACCCGCGACCGGATCGATTCCACCGGCCGCAGCACGCGGCCCATCGCGTAGTGCACGAACACCGCGGTCGCCAGTCC
>NZ_JAALEA010000358.1 GCF_014145145.1 Dietzia cercidiphylli | reverse complement strand
GTGACCGGGTGGACCACTGATCCGGTCGTGATCGACGCCCTCGGCACCCTTCATCCGGCCGAGGTCGCGGCGCTCCGGACGATCCCCCAGGGGCCCGAGCCCGGCTGCGGGTACCGGGTCTCCGGGGGCGGTGCCCGGATCCCGCTCGACGGCCCCCTGATCGACCGGGACTGGCTCGTCCAGCTCAATCTCTTCGCCGACGCGGACGGCGAGGTGGATGTCCGCCTCGACGAGGGCGCCGAGGTGACGGTGCCGGTGTCGGCGGGTCTGGGAACGGTGTTCGTGCGCGTCGAGGGGTCCGGTACCGGGGTCACCTTCACTCCCGAAGGGGGCCTTGGGGAGTTGTGTATCGGCAGCGGACCGGTCGGAGTCCTCGTGCCGCGCTGAGGGCCGCGGGGCGGGTGGCCCATAATGGTCGGATCGGATGAGTACGACAGGGACGGAGGCAGGTCATCGACATCGCGATGGTCATGCTGACCCTCACCGCGCTCCTCGTGGTCCCCGGGCTGATCGTGGGACTGGCCGCACGGCTCCCGCTCCGGTTGGCGGTGGGCACGTCGATCCCCGTGTCCGCGGGGATCGTCACGATCGCCACCTACGCGTACGGCCGGTCGGGTGTGCCGTGGTCCCTGGGCGCGTATGCGGTGGCCACGGCGGTCACCGCGGTGATCGTCGGGCTGGTGGGGTTGCTCATCTCCGGGACGCTGTGGGTCCGGCGGCGCCATCGCGGGCGGGTGGGTGACACGCCGCGTGCCCGCCGCTCGTGGTGGTGGCTGCTCCCGGCCGCGTCGATCCCGGTCAGCGCGTGGCTGATCGGGCAGATGATCCTCACCGAGCTCTCGGCCACGCCGGGCGGCACCGCCAACGTCTTCCAGGGCTGGGACGCCCACTGGCACGCCAACTACATCCGGTTCATCCACGACACGGGACTGGCGTCCCCGGACCAGGCGGGCGAGCTCCGGTACCCGGAGAACGGGGCCACCCTCTACTACCCGAGCACCTGGCACGCGATCGCCGCCCTGGTCATGGGGCTGCGCGGCATCGGGGCGGTCGAGACCTACAACCTGGTGCAGATCGGCGCCATGGCGCTGGCGTTCCCGCTCGGTGTGGCCGCACTCGCCTGGCTCATCACCCACCGGCGCTTCTCCCGACCGGCCGCCGCCACCTCGGCCGCGGTCGCGGCCATGGCCACCCCCCTGTTCCCCGGGCTGCCGTTCGTCGAGGTGATGGTGGCCGCGACCCCGTCCGGGGTGGCCAACGGGTTGGCGGGCCTGGTGGCCGCGGTCGTGGTGGCCGCGCTGGCCGACCGACGACTCGTGCCCGCCGCCGCGCTAGGCCTGGTCGGCGTCGGGGGCATCCACCCGTCGGCCATGGTCACCGCAGCCGTGTTCGTGCTGTTCTGGTGGTTGTTCGAGGGGCTGTGGCGCCCGGTCCGGGGCCGGTTGCGGGACTTCCTCGTACTGGCCGGGATCGGTTTGGCGGGCGTGCTCACGCTGCTGCCCCAGGTCCTCACCGTCTCCGAGGACGCGGACGAGATCTCGGCCTTCGAGTTCGAGATCAACGCCGACCGGGCGGCCGTCTGGGGCCGGGCCGTGGCGCTACAGGTGCGACACGTGCAGGACTGGGGAGTGCGCTGGGTGCTGCTGGCCCTCGCGGTGGTGGGGGTGATCGTCATGCTCCGCCGCCTCGTGCTGTGGCCGCTCCTGCTCTGGGGCGGGGTGCTGGTGGTGTGCGTCAACTCCATGAGCACGTTCGGTAACTGGACCGGCGGCGCACTGCGCGGGATCGGCAGCATCTACTACAACGACCCGCGCCGGATCGGGGTGCTCCTGGCGGTCCTCGTGGCGGCCGCCGTCGGCGTGGGCGTGGGAGTGGCCGTCCAGGCCCTGGCGGGGTGGTCGGCCCGGTTGATCGACCCGATCACCGACCCGCGCGGGACCGGTGCGGCGGGCCTGCGGGTCGCGGT
>NZ_JAALEA010000357.1 GCF_014145145.1 Dietzia cercidiphylli | reverse complement strand
CCGCCGCCCGCAGTGCGTCGTGCCCCCCGTCCACCGCCCGGACCCCTCGCACACCACGGGAGTGCAGTTCCAGGGCGAACAGCTCGGCGTCGAGGCCGTCGTCACTGACGAGGAGCACCTCGCGCCCCTCGTCCACGGCGGCGAGGGGTGCCGCCGAACGGGGATCGAGCAGCTCGACGACGGGGCGGGCCTCGACCGCGACCGCCCCGGCCAGCACACCCTGCCGCTCGCGCTGGACCCGTGAGCGGATGTCCACGACGAGCGCCCCCGCCTCGACGGTGGTGCGGTAGTCCGCCACGTCCAGCGTGAGGGCGGCGGGGTCGGTGAGGGTGACGGCGAGAGAGGTCATCTGGTGCTCCTGGTCAGGCGGGTCCCGGTCGGTCCGTTCGAGGGTGCTGCTGCCGGTCGGGGACACCAGTGCTGCGCACGTGCGGAGCCCGCCGGACCGGCCGAGGGCATTCGTCGTGCGTGCATGGCCCCAATAATAGACAGACCGGTCTATCTACGACAAGAGCGGATTCCTTCGGCCCGCTGACCACACCCGACAGCACACCCGCTGGCGCCCGAACATTAGTTGATGCATCATATAGTCAGACCGAAGGAGCATCATGACCACCGCACGCACGCGTCAGCCCGCCGTCTTCATCGGCCACGGCGTCCCCCTCAACGCGCTCGAGGTCAACCAGTGGACCCGCGAATGGGCCGCGCTCGGCACCTCCCTCCCCGAACGTCCCCGCGCCGTGCTGGCCGTCTCGGCCCACTGGTACATCGGGGCCACCGCGGTGACCGCGATGGCCAACCCGAGGACGATCCACGACTTCTACGGCTTCCCACGGGAGCTCAACGAGTTCGACTACCCGGCCGCCGGTGCACCCGAGCTCGCCTCGGAGGTGGCCGAGGTGGTCAAACCCACCTGGGTCGGCGAGGACCGGGACTCGTGGGGGCTCGACCACGGCACGTGGTCCGTCCTCACCCACGTGTTCCCCGATGCCGACGTCCCGGTGGCCCAGTTGTCGGTGGACGCCTCCAAGCCCGCGGGCTACCACTTCGACCTGGGCACCAGGCTCTCGGCGCTGCGGGACTCCGGTGTGCTGATCCTGGCCAGCGGCAACGTGGTGCACAACCTGGCGGCCGCGGACCCCACCCGCGGGGACTCGGGGACGGACTGGGCGCACCGATTCGACGACCACGCCCAGGAACTGCTCACCGAGCGGCCGGAGGACGCCCTCTCTCTGGTCGAACACCCCGACGCCCGACTGGCCGTCCCCAGCGCCGACCACTTCCTGCCCCTGCTCTACACGGCGGGGATGGCGGCCGGATCCGGCGAGAAGCTGGACGCCTTCAGCAAGGGGTACGCCTGGGGGTCGGTCTCCATGACGAGCTACCGCTCCGCGGCCTGACCCGCACGCGCGGCCTGACCCCGCTGCGCCGTCAGGTCCCCCTGGCCCGGTTCGCGAGGCCGCCCGTCAACGGCAGCAGCACGACCAAGGACACCCACATCAGCTGGGCGGTCCCCGCGCCGACCGTCACCGCCACGGGGACCGATGCCAGGAACACCACCGGGGTGGCGGTCGCCGCCAGGAGCATTCTGCGGTTCTCCCTCGCCGACGTGGAACGGCGTTCCAGTCCGACCGCGCGACCACGCTGGTACACGGCGGCCTGCGCGAGGGACACCCCGGCGATGTTGAGGGCGTAGAGCGCGGTCGGCATGTCGAGATCGGCCGTGGCCGGGTTGCTGATCGCGTCGGTGGTGAAGGGCACGAGGATCACCAGGCCCGTCGCCAGGAGGTTGCCGACCACCATCGGGCCGTCGAGTCCGGTGAGGCCCTTGATCATCCTGACGTTGACCCGCCACAGCGCGCAGATCACCACGAAACTCAGTGCGACCCCGGTCAGCTGCTGCCCGAGCCCGGATGCCGCCAGGGAGCCGAGGTCCTGCCACGCCTCCGGCCCCGGCAGGTCGACGTTCACGATGAGCAGCGTGACGGCGAAGCCGTAGATGGCGTCGAAGAAGGACACCCCGCGGTCGAACTCGGAGGTGTCCCTGCGGATCACCTCGTCGTCGTCGATCTCTCTCCGTCCGATCCCGTCCATGGCGGACAGCATGCCACCGGCGCGGGGCGGGATTCAGGTGTTCCTCTCGAACACCAGTCGCAGTCCCTCGAGCGCGAGCTCCGGCTCCACGTCGGTGATCGTCCGCGACTCCTCCGCCACGACGTCCGCACGCAGTCCGGTCAGCACCACCGCCGCGTCGGCCAACTCGGCGACGTCCGTCCGCAGGCGGTCGACCAGCGCGTCGATCTGCCCGGCGAACCCGATCACGATCCCGGCCTGCAGCGCGGCGACCGTGTTCTTGCCCAGCGCGCCCCGGGGCCGCACGACCTCGATCTTGCGCAACGCGGCCGCGCGCTCGGCGAGAGCGTCCACGGAGATGTCGATCCCGGGCGCGATCGCCCCACCGAGCAACTCGCCGCGGGCGGAGACGGCGTCGACCGTGGTCGCGGTGTCCACGTCGACGACGATCACCGCGCCCTCGAACAGGGTGTGGGCTGCCAGGGCGTTGACGACCCGGTCGGACCCCACCTCCCGCGGAGAGTCCACGAGCAGTGGTACCCCGGTCTTCACTCCGGGCGCCACCACGACCGCGCGCAACCCGGGCCAGTAATCTGCGGCCATCCGTCGCAGTTCGCCCGTCACCGACGGCACGACCGACATCGCCGAGATTCCGGTGAGCCGCTCGGCGCACTCGCCGAGCAACCCCCGGATGGTCAGCGCCAACTCGTCGGAGGTCACCGCCGGCGACGTCCGCATGCTCCAGGTGCGCTCGAGTGGACCGCCATCGGGGGGGAAGACGCCGAGCCGGATGTGGGTGTTGCCGACGTCGACGGTGAGTAACACGGCCCTACCCCGACACCTAGACGGTGGCGGGCTCGGGGACGCGCGGGTTCTTCAGGCCCGACCCCTCGGGGACGTCCGCCGGATCGGTGCCCTCGGTGAGCGTGCGGTTGTGGGCATCCACGAAGACCACGCGCGGCTCGTAGGCCCGCGCCTCGGCGTCCTCCATCACCGCGTACGCGATGATGATCACCAGATCCCCGGGATGGACGAGGTGCGCGGCCGCACCGTTGATGCTGATGACCCCCGAGCCCCGCTCGCCGGTGATGGCGTAGGTGGTCAGACGGGAGCCGTTGTCGATGTCGACGATGTCGATCTGCTGCCCCTCGAGCAGGTCCGCGGCGTCCATGAGGTCCGCGTCGATGGTGCAGGAACCCACGTAGTGCAGGTCCGCCTGGGTCACCGTCGCCCGGTGGATCTTGGAGTGGAGCATGGTGCGCTGCATCTAGATGCCTTCCTGGAGGTCTGCGGCCAGCTCGGCCTGCTGGGAGGCGACGGTCGCCTCGGCGGCGGCGAGGAACCCCGTGCCGATGGCCACGCCGACGTTGTCGATGAGGCGGGCGGAGCCGATCCGGGCCGCCACGAGGAGCCGCCCCGGACCCTCCTGCGGCGGCTCGCCGAGGTCGCCGGC